>CALXZF010000024.1 GCA_944393165.1 uncultured Clostridia bacterium | reverse complement strand
TTAGTTGGTATTCCATGACCTGGATATACTATTGTTTCATCAGGTAATACTAATAATTTATTTGATATAGAAGCAATTATGTCATTAAAACTGCTAGTTGGTAAATCTGTTCTTCCCCACATTCCTTTAAATAGTGTGTCTCCCGAAAATAGCATTTGCTCTTTTTCACAGTACAAACTGCTTCCACCTTTTGTATGCCCCGGTGTGTGAATTACTTTAAATTCTAAATCGCCTACATGTAGCAAATCTCCATCATTTACTCTAGCATCTGCTTCTAATCGTATAGGTTTTTCTGACATAAATCCTGTTAAATTTACCTCTGGATTTTTTAATCCTTCATAATCATCTGTCTGTATTAGTATTTTACCACCTTTAATATTCTTTAGTTCCTCAGCTGCTCCTATATGATCTCCATGACAATGTGTTAAATATATATACTTTAATTTTGCACCAATTATATCTAACAATTCTATAATTTTATAACACTCTCCAGCTGGGTCTATTACCATTGTTTCTTTTGTATTTTCATCTTCAACTATATAGCAATTTGTAATTATGTTTGCTATACTAGATGTTAATCTTAGTTCTTTTAATAACATTGTTTTTCTCCTTATTGTTTCTTTCTTTTTACTTCGTATACACTGTCTACTTTTCTTAAATTTTTTAGCACATTGTTTAGTTTTTCTGTGTTTTCAACTTCTATTGTTAATTCTATAACTGCAATTCTTTCTCTGTTTGTTTTTGATGTAACTGCCATTATATTGCATTTATTATCTCCAAGCACTTTAACTACATCTGCTAAAAGTCCTAGTCTATCATTTGCATACACTTCTATATCAGCACTATATGCTGTCTTTTTAGTGTCACTCCAGTATACATCAATAATTCTATTTCCTTCTTCTAATAGTTTTTTGGTATTTACACAGTCGGTTCTATGGACTGATACCCCTCTTCCTCTTGTTATATATCCTATTATTTCATCTCCAGGAACAGGGTTACAACATTTAGAAAGTTTTACTAAACAGTTATCTATTCCTTTTACTATAATTCCATTTTGCGATGGCTTTTCTTTATGTACTTTTTCTTTTGCTAGTGCCTCTAATGTTTTTTCTATATCGTCTTCTTTATGTACTTTTCTGTATTCTTCAAGCATTCTCGCAATTATTTTTCCAGATGATATAGAGCCAAAGCCAACACTTGCATACATATCATCTATTGTACTATATTTATACCTATTTAATGCTGCATTTATAAATTCTGGTTTAAATAAATCATCGTGCTTTACGCCTATCTTTTTTAGTTCTCTTTCTATTATTTCTTTTCCTTTTTCTATGTTTTCTTCTCTTTGATTCTTTTTAAACCATGATAGTATTTTGTTTCTTGCTCCAGAACTTTTTACAAATTTAAGCCAGTCTCTGCTTGGTCCTTTTGATTGATCTGAAGTTAGTATTTCTACTATATCTCCACTTTTTAGAGGTGTTATAATTGGCATCATTTTGCTATTTATTTTGCATCCTACCATATGATGTCCTATTTGCTCATGTATTTGATAAGCAAAATCTATTGGCGTAGCTCCTTTTGGAAGCACTTTTATCGCACCTTTTGGTGTAAATACATATACTTCGTCTTCAAACAATTCTTTTTTAAGAGTTTGCATAAACTCTTCTGGGTCTTGCATCTCGCTTTGCCACTCTAATGTCTCCCTAACCCATGCAAGTTTATCTTCCTCTACCTTTACATTTGCCTTTTTGCCACTAAAAAAGCTTGACTCTTTATATGCCCAATGTGCAGCAATACCATACTCTGCAACTCTGTGCATATCCCATGTACGAATTTGCACTTCAAATGGTGTTCCCTTAGGCCCTATTAAGGTTGTATGTAATGATTGATACATATTTGGTTTTGGTACTGCTATATAGTCTTTAAACCTGCCTGGCATTGGATTATATAAATCATGCACAATTCCAAGTGCTGCATAACAATCTTTTACAGAGTTTACAATAATTCTTAGAGCAAATAGGTCATAAATTTGGTCTAATGTAGAATTATCTCTTTTCATTTTTCTATATATACTATATAAGTGTTTTGCTCTTCCAGTTACCTCTGCATCTATCTTTTGCTTCTTTAACTCTGCCTTAATTTGATCCATTATCAATTCTATAAATTTAAGTCTTTCTTCTCTTTTCTTGTCTATTCCTTCAACTATTTCTCTAAAATCTTCTGGGTATAGATATTTAAATGATAAGTCCTCTAATTCCCATTTTAAAGAATACACACCTAGTCTATTTGCAAGAGGCGCATATAATTCCATTGTTTCCTTTGCAATTGCTATTTGTCTATCTCTTGACAAATATTTTAGTGTTCTCATATTATGGAGCCTATCTGCAAGTTTTATTAAAATTACACGAATATCCTTTCCCATTGCAAGAAACATTTTTCTGTAATTTTCTACTTGTTGCTCTTCTACACTAGCATATTTTAATTTTCCAAGTTTAGTAACTCCATCAACCATATATGCAACTTCTGAATTAAACTCTTTTTCTAGGTCTGTATATGTTGCATCTGTATCTTCCAATACATCATGTAAAAGTGCTGCACATATAGTGTTATCATCCATTCCTAATGTAGCAAGCGTATATGCGACTTGCAAAGGGTGAATAATATATGGTTCACCTGATTTTCTTAATTGGTCACCATGTTTTTCCTTAGCATACTCATAAGCCTTTTGTATTATTTTAATGTCACGTCTTCCTTTTTGTTTTTTTACTGTAGATATTATATCTTCTATTCCTACTTCTTTATATTCTGACATAAAATCCCCCCTTACTTAATTTATGATTTTAATCTTTATGAAGTAGCTACTTACTACTTTATTTAATGATTTTAACTGTATGATTTTCTCAAATCTTTCATTACAATCTGTATACTCTCATTTCCATTAAATGAATTTATCTCTAAGCTTCCCACAACGTCAACTTTATCGTCTAAAAGATATTTTTCTGATAAATCTCCCATATTAAATCCTATTGCATTTATCATAAAATTATCTTCTTTTAGTGTTAGTTTTAGATGTTTTCCTTCTGATAGTGCTCTAATAGAATTTATTTTTAAATTTTTGAATAGGAAAAGTGGAGTTTTATTTGCTTCTCCAAATGGCTCTAACATTTTTAAACTTTTAACACTATCTATATCAATGTTTTTTAGTTGTATCTCACTATCTATATTTATTATTGGAACTAATTTATCTATGTCACATTGTTTTGCATATTCTTCTAGCTTTTCTTTAAATTCATCGAACTTGTCTCTTGCTACTGTTACGCCAACTGCCATTGCATGGCCACCAAACTTTTCTAGTTCTGTACTGCAATTCATTAAAGCTTCATGTAAATCAAATCCTGGAATGCTTCTGCCTGAACCTTTTCCGATATCTTTCTCAAAACAGATTAAAATTGATGGTTTAAAATACATATCAGTTACTTTTGAGGCAACTATACCAATAATACCATGATGCCATCCTTCTCCTCCAACTATTATACAAGCATTATCTTTCTCTTCATTTTCTATCTTTTCTTTTGCCTCATCAAATATTCTCTTTTCTATTGACTGCCTTTCTGTATTGTATTCATTTAGCTTTATAGCAAGTTTTTTTGCAGTATCATAATCCTTTGATAAAAATAAATCTAAAGCAATTTGTTCGTGCCCCATTCGTCCACAAGCATTTATTCGTGGAGCGACGCCAAATGAAATTGCCCCTGAATCTATATCTTTAAAGCCTACAACTTCTAGTAGGGCTTTTAGTCCTATATTTCGTGTTTGATTTACAAGCTTTAGACCTAGCTTAGCTATAACTCTGTTTTCATCCACTAGTGGGACAATATCTGAAATTGTACCAATGCAGACAATATCTAAATATTTT
>CALXZF010000023.1 GCA_944393165.1 uncultured Clostridia bacterium | reverse complement strand
GGTGTAGTAAATGGTGTAGTAAAAAAACGTACATAAATCGTATCTTGGGTTGTAAATTAAAAGCTGTATATTGTAAGATGGCAAATATGATATATTTAAAACGTAGGTACATGGAATGGAAGAAGTTTACAGAGTAATTATTATAAAGTATGCTACAGAAAATTAATTGAGTGTGTCAATAAAAGTAATTTTTGTAATCATATTCTTAAAAGCTATGATAAAATAGTAAAAGTAGATTGAATGAAAGATGATAAAAATGCAGTAGTAAGATAACTAATGAAGTACAAATATATTTCTATGGAGATGAGTGTGAAAAATGGCTAAAAATGATATGTTATTAATTGATAGTATTATTGAAGAAAGAATTGCAAAAAAGCTACCATCAGAAAAGAAAGATGAAGTATTTGAGTTTCTGGTTTATGAGCAGGTATTAAAAGAATATGACTTGTCTGTAGATGAAATAAGATCTGGTTCAGTAGATGGTCGGAATGACGGGGGGATTGATGCAATATATATTTTAGTAAATGGACATTTGATTAGTGATATAAAAAGTTCATTATTACCTAAAGCGAATGCCAATTTAGAGGTGTATTTTTTTACTTGTAAACATCGAGA
This sequence comes from uncultured Clostridia bacterium, assembly GCA_944393165.1. The sequence continues at coordinate 2,083 of CALXZF010000023.1, read as the reverse complement.
TGTCTTCAAACAAGATCCAATAAATAGCATATGTACAAGTCTTCAAGAATTATTAGATTTTTCCAAAGAAGATAAGCAACTAGATGGTCAGTATAATGAAGAGGTGTTTGAAAAGAGAAATACTTTTATTTCTGTATATAGGAAGGTTGCTACAATATTAGAAAGATTATCAATAAAAGTAATATTTGCTAGTAGAGGTGATACAAAAAATGAATTGGGAGATAATGTGGAAGCAAGAGGAAGGCAGATAGAAACTATTTGTAAAGAAAATTTTAGAGGATGTGATGCAAAATTTGAATTTTGGGGATCGGAAGAAATATTGGATGCATATAGAAAAAAAGCAGATTATTCGTTAGTATTGAATGTTAATGAATGTTTATCTCATGGAAAGCAAATGGTCGTATTAGCTGACTTAAAGGAATACTTTAAGTTTATTACCTACGACGACAAAAAAATAAGGAAGTATTTATTTGACTCAAATGTTAGAGATTTTATGGGAATAAATGCTGTAAATGAGGATATATTAGAAACCAAAAATAGTAAAAAGAATAATGAAGATTTTTGGTGGTTGAATAATGGAATAACTATTTTGTGTTCATCTGCAATTGCCATAGGAAAGAGCATAACGATTGAAAATGTACAAATTGTTAATGGTTTACAAACATCAGAATGCATATATAGATATTTTTTTAGTCAAAATCATGATGAAGACAATAGAGTAGTATTGATAAAAATTCTACCATGTGAAAGTACAATAATTGCTGATGATATTATTCGTTCAACCAATAACCAAACAGCCGTTATGAGTAGTTCTTTAAGAGCAACTGATAAAATTCAAGAAGATATTGAGGAAATTTTAAGAAAAGAAGATTTATATTATGAACGTAGAGTCAATTACTATTCAAATCAGGGAATACCATTAAGTCAAATATACAGTCCTTTATATTTGGCAAAAGGATATGCGGCACTTGTACTTAAGAAACCATATAGAGCGGTGACATTAAAACAAAAATTTATGCGCAAAGAAGAATCATATGAAAAGATATTTACAGAAAAAGATGATTTGCGAGTTTGGCCAATAATAGCAAGAATTATGCGAAAAACGGATGATTATATGAGTTCTTTACGAGAACGTAATTGCGGAGAAAGATTCTTGCATAATGTGAGATATCAGGTAGCTTTTTTAACAGTATCTAGATTATTGGGAACTTTTACATATTCAATAAAATTGTTGATTGCAATAGACATAAATAGATATACGTTTGAAGAGGTAAAAAAGACATGGGAAGATATCCAACAAGTAACCTCTATTGATGATAAATGTAATACTTGGAGAAAAAAACAAGTATCACTTGATATTTCAAAAGCTGTTGCAGATATTGAGAAAATACAAAATTTTGTTGCAATCCTTGTCATGAATAATAAAAATAAAAATGGAGGAAATAAATTTTCAAAAGAGTTTTTGGAAGAAGTAAAAAAATGTTTGCCAGAACAACCGTGGCCTAAAGGAGTTCATGATAGTGTCGCAAAAAAGATGGGGATATCTTCCAATGTCGCAGCAAGTGCGATAGGAATGCTGATGAAAAGAAATATGGTAAAAAAGCAAAGAAATGGTAAAATTATAATATGATATCATACAGATGAAAATATTAATAAGTACTGTTGAATAATTAGATTTAATATGTCATTTTGATTCATATACCTTTATTTTAATGAAATTTTGCGTACTATGCTTTCTGCCTAAGAGTATAAACAGACAGGGAGTAGTAAAAAGCGTTTTAGAAAGTATGAAGTTTGAAAAAATAGAAGATAGATATAATTAGAGAATAAGTGTTAAAAGAAACGGGTAAGAGTTTAAAAAGTTTTATTTGAAATTAACGGGAGAAAATAATGTCAGTACCAAAGTATTATGAGATGCATAAACCAATTTTAGAGTGCCTTTCTGATGGACAGGCACATACGATGAAAGAATTGAAAGTTTATGTAATAAAATATTTTCAATTAACAGAGGAGGATGTTTCAGCCTTATTGCCTAGTGGCACACAAACTTATTTGACCAATCGGATCGGTTGGGCAAGAACCT
>CALXZF010000022.1 GCA_944393165.1 uncultured Clostridia bacterium | reverse complement strand
ATATTAAATGTCCAGTGTCTACAATATGTGTAGGTTTAGCTGCGAGTTTTGGAGCAGTGTTACTTGCGAATGGTGAAAAAGGAAAAAGATTTGCAACACCAAATGCAGAGATATTAATTCATCAACCTCTAATAGGTGGAAACGGAATTGCAGGTCAAACAACAGAAATAAAAATACATGCAGATCATATGATTAAAACAAGAGAAAAATTAAACAAATTATTAAGTGATAAAACAGGTCAAAGTATTGAAACAATTGAAAGAGATACTGAAAGAGACCATTGGATGACAGCAGAAGAAGCTTTGAAATATGGACTTATAGACGGTATTATGGACAAAAGAAAATAAAATGACAACTTTAATGCTTAAGTAAAAGCATAGTTACTATAAATTGTAACAAGATTAGTAAATAATGAAGAGAAAGGAAATAAAAATGTCAAATAGTAAAAATATTAGATGTTCTTTTTGCGGAAAATCTCAAGATGAGGTTGACAGAATTATTGCTGGACCAGGAGTGTATATTTGTAGTGATTGTGTCAAAATCTGTTCAAATATAGTTGAAGATGATTTATACGAAGATACAGAAATGACATATAATCTAGCAGAAAAAACAGAATTACCTAATCCTGCAGAAATAAAACAAATATTGGATAGCTATGTTATTGGACAGGAAGAAGCTAAAAAAACATTGGCAGTTGCAGTGTATAACCACTATAAAAGAATAAATAGTAAAGAACAAGATGATGATGTAGAACTTCAAAAAAGTAATGTGCTTTTATTAGGTCCTACTGGATGTGGAAAAACATTACTTGCACAAACGCTTGCTAAAATCTTAAAAGTGCCATTTGCAATAGCTGATGCTACTACTCTTACAGAAGCAGGTTATGTAGGAGAAGATGTAGAAAATATTTTGCTTAAATTAGTTCAAGCAGCTGATTATGATATAGAAAAAGCTGAAAAAGGAATAATCTATATAGATGAAATAGATAAAATTTCTAGAAAATCAGAAAATCCTTCTATAACCAGAGATGTAAGTGGAGAAGGTGTTCAACAAGCATTGCTAAAAATAGTGGAAGGAACAGTAGCTTCTGTACCACCACAAGGGGGAAGAAAACATCCACATCAAGAATTTTTACAAGTTGATACTTCAAACATATTATTCATCTGTGGAGGAGCTTTTGAAGGATTAGAGAAAATAGTTAAAGATAGAATAGGTAAAAAATCTATTGGATTTGGAGCAACCATTGATAGCAACAAAGACATAGATAAATACAAGGTTTTTGAACAATTATTACCACAAGACCTTCTAAAATTTGGATTAATTCCTGAGTTTGTTGGTCGTCTTCCAATAGTTGCAACTTTGGAAGAACTTGACAAAAAAGCATTAATAGAAATTGTAACAAAACCAAGAAATGCTTTAGTTAAACAATATCAAAAACTATTTAAAATGGATAATGTAGAACTAGAATTTGAGGACAAAGCATTAGAATTAATTGTTGATAAAGCAATTGAAAGAAAAACTGGAGCTAGAGGATTAAGATCAATAATAGAAGAAATTATGAGAGATATTATGTTTGAAATACCTTCTAATCCAAAAATAGAAAAATGCATTATCACAAAGGAAACTGTTGCCAATGGAGAACCACCTAAAATTATAATTAATAACAATAGGGAAACTCCAAAAAAGGTAAATAAAAGTAAAAGAATAACTACTAAAGATAATGCTACTACAGCATAAAAATAAGCAAAGAATTGTTATAAAGAATCTAGGGGAAAATAGAAAAAGGGGATTTTCTATTATGCGTGCAAAGAATTCTTTGTAATAATTCTTTTTGTGTATTAAAAGAGAACTATTAATTTTATAGTTTTAGAAGGAGGAATAAAAATGGAGAAATTTTTGAAAAAAGCTGGTTGGACATCAATAGTAACATCACTTATTTTAGCAATTATAGGAGTTATTATGATATATAATCCTGCAACAACAATGCAGTTTATATCAACTGTTTTAGGTATATTTTTAATAGTTATAGGAGTAATTAAATTAATTAATTATTTTGCATCAAAAGGAAATTCAACACTTTTTACAAATGATATTGCATGGGGAATAATATCAATAATTATAGGTCTTGTTGTTATGGTTTATAGTAGCACTATAGAAAACATATTTAGAATAATGATTGGTATTTGGATAATCTATAGTGGATTTACAAGATTAACACTTTCTTTTAGACTTAAAAATGTAAATGAAAAAATTTGGGCATTTGTACTAACACTTTCGGTATTAATGATAATAGGAGGACTATATGTTACATTTTACCCAGGGGCATTAGTTGTTACACTAGGAGTAATAATTTTAATATATTCTATTATGGATTTAATTGAAGGATTTATATTTATGAGAAATATAAAAGAATTGAATTAAAGTATGTGCCTGATTCTTAAAAATTTATGAAAAAGCTTTCCTTTTTTACTATTATATTATATAATAAGTAAGTAATTTTTTAAATTATAGGAAAATAAATTTTCTATAATGCAGTATATTTAATATAGTAATATGAATAAACTAATAGTTAAAGGAGGTTTATCATGGCAAAAGACGATGATAAAACTAAGATGTATAAATTAAATACACCAAAAAATCCAACTAAGAAAAGTAGTAAGAAAAGCACAAAAAAGTCTGATGATTTAGATGCTACTAAAAAGGTAAAAGGCAAAAAACAGAAAAAACAAAAAAAGCATCCAAAACTTAGATTGTTTATAAAAATATTTATAATAATGTGTATATTGTTGTTCTTAATTGGAGTAGGAGTGTTTGCAGCAATCTTCTTTGGCGACACATGGAATATGACAGAGGAAGATTTAGTAATAAAAATGCAAAATTCTATTACTTATGATGCAAATGGAGAAGTTCTACATGAAATACGAGGAGAAGAAAACAGAAAAATAATTCCATTATCTGAAATGGGAGAATATATTCCAAAGGCATATGTGGCAATAGAGGATGAGAGATTTTATGAGCATAGTGGAATAGATATAAAAAGAACCGCAGGTGCGATTGTTACATATATTCTTAATGGAGGAAATTCATCTTTTGGAGGAAGTACTATTACTCAGCAGTTAGTTAAGAACTTAATGGATGATGATGATGATAGTGTAGCTAGAAAAATTAGAGAATGGTCTCGTGCATACAAAGTTGAAAAAATGTTATCAAAGAGTCAAATTCTTGAACTATACTTAAATGAAATATTTGTTGGAGGACAACAAATATGTGGTGTAGAGAGTGGAGCGAAATATTATTTTAATAAATCTGCGAAGGATTTGAGCTTAGCTGAAGCAGCATTCATGGCTGGAATAAATGATTCACCAAATTACTATAATCCATTTGGAGAAGAAGACAAAACAGAGGTTATAAACAATAAAACAAAATTAGTTCTAGGCAAAATGCTTGAAGTAAAAGATCAAAATGGAGAAACATTTATTACACAAGAGGAATATGATGAAGCAATAGCAGAAGTAGATGAAGGTTTAAATTTTGAACAAGGAGATTTCTCTACTACATCTGATTTATCATTCTTAGAGCAAGCTGCAATCGATCAAGTCGTAGAAGATTTAATGGAAGAATATGATATAGACAAAGAAGCTGCAGAAGCAAGAGTATATAATAATGGATATAGAATTTACACAACAGAAGATCCAGATATCCAAGAAAGACTAGAAGAAGAATATTTAAAAGATAAATATATTAAAGATGCTACAACCAAAAAAGGTAAAGAAGAAAATGCACACAGTCAATCAGCAATGGTTATTATTGACCATTCTAATGGGCAAGTTGTAGGTTTGGTAGGAGGATTAGGAGACGATTCGCCTACATATGGTGTAAATAGAGCAATGTCTCAATTGCAACAGGGGTCTGCATTTAAACCTTTATCTGCAATAGCGCCAGCATTAGAAAATAATATAGTTACAGCAGCGACAGTTTATGATGATTCACCAACAAAATTTGGAGGAGATTCATTTGTAAACTCTACTGGATATCACGGGTTGATAACTGTGAGAAAAGGAATTGAAGTTTCATCAAACATTGTAAATATGAAAATTCTAATTAATGTAGGATTTAGTAAGTCAATTGATTTCTTACATGAGATAGGTATGACACAATTTGATGAAAGCGATGAAGGAGTAACTCTAGTTTTAGGAGGAACGACTCATGGTTCATCACCATTACAAATGGCTGCAGGTTATGCAATGATAGCAAATGGTGGAGAATATATTGAACCAACATTCTACACAAAAGTGGAAGATGCAAATGGAAATGTAATACTAGAGGCAGAACAAGAAACTAAGAGAGTAATGTCAGAAGGTAATGCATATATATTATCAAGTATTTTACAATCACCAGTTACAGGAGCAGACGGAACAGCTAAAAGCTGTGCTATATCTGGAATGGATGTAGCCGCTAAAACGGGTACAACATCAGCATTCAAGGATAGATGGCTTTGTGGTTTTACTCCATATTATGCAGCAGCTACCTGGTTCGGATATGATGAGCCAGAAAGCATACAAGGATTTTATCCTTCTAATCCAGCACAAACAATATGGTCAGCAGTAATGAGTGATATACACGAAGATTTAGAGCCTGCAAGCTTTGAAAAACCAAATAATATTGTTACTGCTAAAATATGTATGGATTCAGGAAGAGCAGCAACAGATGAATGTACTAGAACATATACAGAAGAATTTGTATCAGGAACAGTACCTGGCAAATGTGACGGACACAAAGTAGTAGATGTATGTACAGAATCAGGAAAACTTGCTACTGAATATTGTCCAGAAACAAAGAAGAAAGCATATTTATCTACTCCAGAAAAAGAAATTAATGTAAGCTGGGATACAAGTGTTGGAAACAAGTATAAAGAAATAACAGAAACTTGTGATTTACACACAGAAGCAAATATGACTGCAAATGTTCAAAATGTGGTAGGAAAAACCGAAGAGCAAGCAAGAAGTGCTTTGTCAGGATTTAAAATACAAGTTGTATATGAAAGTGATTCTACTAAAGCTGACGGAATAGTTTTAAGTCAAAGTGTAGAACCAGGAACATTGCTAAAAAAAGGAGAAACAATTACTATAACAGTAAATGATATAGTAGAAACTGAACCAGAAGAACCGACGACTCCTGAAAATCCAGGAGAGAGTGGTGGAAATAACACAATTGAGCCACCTGCAACTAATGAGATTACCAATACAAATACGGTTGTTTAGATAAAAATATAGAACCATGGGCTATCAAAAATTAAAGTTCATTAAAAATACTCAAAATATATTTGAATAGAATATTTTTTCATAATATGAAAGGATTTGGTTTTAGTATGACAGTAAAATTGTATAACACTCTAACTAAGCAGAAAAGTGACTTCGTTCCATTAAATGGGAACGAAGTCAGGATATACTCTTGTGGGCCAACAGTGTATAGTTATGCTCATATAGGAAATTTTAGAACATACATTTTTATGGATAACTTAAGAAGAATGCTAGAATATAATGGATATACTTTAAAACATGTAATGAATATAACGGATGTTGGACATCTTGAATCTGACAGTGATGAAGGCGAAGACAAAATGGAAAAAGCTGCTAGAAAAGAAAATAAAAGTCCATATGAAATAGCAAAATTTTATACAGATGCATTTTTTAAAGACATGGATGCTTTAAATATAGAAAGACCAGAGATAATTGCAAAAGCAACTGAGCATATTCCTGAGATGTTAGAATTCGCAAAAGAGATAGTTAAAAATGGATATGGCTATGAAACTAGTACAGCAATATATTTTGATGTTTCAAAATTAGATAAGTATCCAGTACTATCTAATAGAAATGTGGAAGATCAAATGGCTGGTGCAAGAGTAGATGTGGATCCAGAGAAAAGAAATCCATATGATTTTGCAATATGGATTAAGGCTCCGGAAAAACATATAATGAAATGGGATAGCCCATGGGGACTTTCATATCCTGGTTGGCACTTAGAGTGTTCTGCAATGTCAAGAAAGTATTTGGGAGAAGTTTTTGACATTCATACAGGAGGAGTCGACCATATTCCAACACATCATGAAAATGAAATAGCACAGAGTAAAGGAGCTTTTGGAAAAATACCAGCAAGATTTTGGATGCATGTTGAATTCTTGCAAGTTGACGGAGGAAAAATGTCTAAAAGTCTGGGAAATGTATATACTATATCTCAGTTACAAGAAAAAGGCATAGAGCCTTTAGCGTATAAATTTTTCTGTTATACAGCACATTATAGGACAAAATTGAATTTTACATTTGAAGGAGTCACAGCATCACAAAAAGCTCTTAACAGATTAAGAGAAAGCTATTTGAAACATGTTAATGGAAATGAAGAGATAGATGAAGATTATATAAAAAATAGCAAAGAAAAATTTTTAGAAGCGATTAATGATGATTTGAATATTCCTTTGGCAATGGGCATTGTATGGGAATTAGCAAGAAAAGAAGTAAAATCAAAAAAAATAGCAGAAACTTTATTAGACTTTGATAAAGTGTTAGCATTAGATTTAGAAAATTCAGCAAGATACTTAGAAAAAAATAAAGAAATAGATTTACCTGAAGAAATTGTAGAGTTATTAGAAAAAAGAAAAAAAGCAAGAGAAGAAAAAAATTGGGATTTATCAGATGAAATAAGGGATATATTAAAAGAAAAAGGATATGTTGTAAAAGATACTAAAGAAGGAATGACAGTGGAAAGAAGCTAAAGGAAGGAGAACACGGTGAAGAAAGAAAAACTTTCGTTTTTTAAGAAAATAAAAACTAGTATATTTGATTTTGACGGATATCAAGAATTGGCTGCTGAAAAGATAAGTAGAACAATATTATATATTGTTTTACTTATCCTAATATTCAGTATAATTGTATCTCTCACATACACTTTTCAATTTAATGAAGTGATTGGACGAGCAAGACAATATATAAATGATGAAATAGCAGAAATTAAATATGAAAATTATGAACTTGATATTTCTATGAATAATGGGGAAGAAGTTACTGAAATAGATTCAAGTGATTTAATAAATTTAAAAATAATTATTAATACAAAAGCTACAGAAGAAGATGAAATTCAAGAAAGCATTGACAAAATAGAATCTAGCCCAAATGGAATATTAATTTTAAAAGATAGAATATTGATAAAAAATGAAATTTCGGTAAATTTAATAGAATATTCGTATAAAACTATTTCAGAGCAGTATAATATAAATAAAATAGATAAAACAGAAATTTTAAATATGCTTTCTGGACAAGCATTAACTAATGTACTATTAATGTTCTTTGGAGTTTTAGTAATATATATGTTTATCATATATGTATCAAGTATATTAATAGATATATTCTTGCTTGCAATTTTAGCATATATAGTTTCTAGAATATCAGGATTAAGATTAAAATATAGTGCTCTATATAATATTGCAACATATTCAATAACATTACCATTAATATTAAATATGATTTATTTTGTTGTAAATCGAATTACTGGTTTTACAATAGAGTATTTCCAAATAATGTACACTGCAGTTGCATCAATTTATATAATTACAGCTATATTAATGATTAAATCTGATGTTATAAAAAAACAAATAGAACTAAATAGAATAATTGAAGAACAAGAAAAAGTAAAACAAGAACTAAAAAGAAAAGAACAAGAGCAAAAAGAACGAGAAGAGTTAGAAAGAAGAGAAAAAGAAAGAAAAAATAGAGAAAAGAAAGAAAAAGAGAAACAGCAGGAAAAAGATAAAAAAGAGGAAAATGAAAACAATAATCTGGGGCATGAACCAGAGGGAGATAATGCATAATAGAAAGGAATTTATAAATGGAAGAAAAGCAAAAAAATAACGAAAAAAACAAAAACAAGCAATATATTTTACTTGGAATTCTAGTAGTTGCAATGATTGCTATAATAGCAATTATGTATTTTCTAACAGCTACAAATTCCGATTCAAATGAAAAAGAAATTGCATATACACAGCTTATTGAAGAAGTAAACAATGGCAATGTAGAAAAAGTTGAAATGACAGTTGGTAGTACAACAGCTAAAATAAAATTGAAGAATGAAGAAGAAGAAAAAACTTGTATAATTCCAAGTACACAAGCATTTATAGAACTTATGCAACAAAAATATGAAGACGGTAATGAGTTTGAATTAGAACAAAAACCAACTAATATATTTGTATCAATCTCAACAACATTAATCTCATTTTTGCCAACAATTTTATTGGTTGTACTAATAATAATGTTCTTCAAAATGCAAGGGCTTGGAGATAAAGGAAAAGTATATGATAGTGAAACTACAAAATCTAAAGTGACTTTTGATGATGTGGCAGGACTGGAAGAAGAAAAACATGAAATGATTGAAATTGTAGACTTCTTAAAAAATCCAGAGAGATTTAATCAAATGGGAGCAAAAATACCAAGAGGAGTTCTACTTTGTGGACAACCAGGTACAGGAAAAACATTAATAGCAAAAGCTATTGCAGGTGAAGCAAAAGTTCCATTTATATCAATGAGTGGTTCTGAGTTCATAGAAATGTTTGCTGGTCTTGGAGCTTCGAGAGTAAGAAAACTATTTGAAAAAGCCAAAAAGATCTCGCCTTGTATAATATTTATAGATGAAATCGATGCCATTGGCTCAAGAAGAAATAGTAATGGTGGTGCAGAATCAGAAAACAATCAAACACTTAACCAATTACTAGTAGAAATGGACGGATTTGATACAGATGAAACAATTATAGTTTTAGCTGCTACAAATAGACCAGAAATGCTTGACAAAGCACTACTTCGCCCAGGTAGATTTGATAGAAGAATTACAATAGGACTTCCTGACTTAAGAGGCAGAGAAGCAATACTAAAAATTCATGCGAAAGAGAAAAAATTTGCAGATGATGTGAACTTAAAAAGTATTGCAGAAGACACAGCTGGATTCACAGGTGCTGACCTTGCAAACATACTAAATGAAGCAGCAATTATTGCAACAATAAATGGCCATAGAGCAATTACTAATAAAGATATAGAAGATGCGGTAAAGAAAGTTACAGTTGGACTTGAAAAACAAAGTAGAGTAATATCAGAAAAAGACAAAAAGCTTACTGCATATCATGAAGCAGGTCATGCTATTGTAAGCAGTAGACTAGAAACACAAAAAGGTGTAAAAGAAGTATCTATTATACCAAGAGGTGTAGCTGGTGGATATACAATGTATAAATCTAATGAAGATAAGTACTATATATCAAAAACAGAAATGGAAGAAAAAATGGTAGCACTTATGGGAGGAAGAGCAGCAGAGAAAATAGTTTTAAATGACATCTCAACAGGTGCAAGTAATGATATAGAAGTTGCAACAGGAATTGCAAAAGACATGATAACAAAATATGGAATGAGCGAAACATTAGGACCAATTTCAATAAACACAGAGCAAGATCCATATGAATTACAAATGCTTGGAGAAAAATTTGGAGATGCAATAGGTGCTGAAGTAAAAATATTACTAGATAATGCATATGAAACAGCACAAAAACTAATTAGAGAAAACAGAGATAAATTAGATAAAGTTGCACAAGCATTATTAGAAAAAGAAGTAATCTCAGCAGAAGAATTCCAAGAATTAATAAAATAATGTCGTTTGGGGACAGGCCTTAAAACGACAACTTTGTCGCTGAGGGACAGGCCTTAAAACGACAAACCTGTCGCTAGGGGACAGACCTTAAAACAAAATATGTTGTTAAAAAATGCTACTATTTAAAATTTTATTAGATTTTTTACACAATAATAATAAGAGCTTTTATAAAGTAAATAGTGAACAGTAGTCATAAATAATATAATAGCTATTGTTCACTATTATTATAAACATAGAGCAATGTGTGCCAAAAAATTCTTTAGCACATATTGCTCTAATAAAATTAAAACTGTGAATTGTATCAATTTATATTAATAGACTTTGTCAAGTAAAGTGTGTAATTTTTTGGAAGGTTAATAATGAATCACTTTAAGCTCAAGTGCTCTTTCATTCAAATAATTCAAGATTCCTGCATCGGTTTTAAAATCAAACTTTATAATATAACTATAAAGTTCTTGAGTTTTAGCTCCAAATTTTTTATTAATTTCATTAATTCCATATTTGCCGTCACCAATAATAGGCAAACCAATATGTGCCAAATGAGCTCTAATTTGATGAGTTTTACCAGTATGAAGTTGTACATCTAATATACTATAATGTTCTTTAGTATGCTTGTCCAAAACAGTATATGAAGTTTTAATTTTAACATATCCTTTTTTGGGAATATCTGAAATATATACTAAAGACTTTTTATTGTCTTTAAATAAATAAGCTGTAAGAATTTGAGAATCTTTCTTTGGAATGCCATACACTTTGGCCAAATAATGTTTTTCTATTTCTCTATTTTTAAACTTCTCAAGCAATATATCTAATGCATCTTGATTTTTTGCGAATAGCACTAATCCTTTAGTGTTTCTATCTAATCTATGACATGGTGCAATATACTCATATTCTTTTTGGAGTATTTCAGTCACAGAATTATTGCCTGTAACCTCAATTCCTCCAGGTTTGTTAACCACCAATATATATTCGTCTTCATAAACTTTATCTAAAGCTATTTGCTTAAATAATAAGGAATCAACTATATATACTTCAATTTCATCGTTCAAATGAATAATTTCATCGCTATTTATTCTCTTGCCATTTATTCTAACATCTTTTTTTCGAAGAGCTTTGTATAATGTGTTTTTAGTAAGGCCGTTGAAATTTGCATATAAAAATTCACTTACTTTTTTACTTTCATATTTTTTAGTAACTATTAATTTTTGCATAAAATCTATCTCCAAAATATAAATTATACATTGATTATATAAGAGTAATATTAAATTGTAAAGAAAAGAGATAAAATTTTGTTGTATATCTTGTCTAAAAGCATTTTAGCTTATATGATCCTTGTATAATTTAAAGTCAAACTAGTTCTATTATAGGCTAACCAGCGTGTACGAGTTCACAAAAAATTCACAAAAGTTCGGACACAAACTAATTGACAATGTTTACAAAAGGAAGTATAATATATACTTGCAATGTAAATGAATATAATAAAAGTAAAAGGAGGAAGTATGTTAAAGGTATTAAAGAATCTAAAAAATTCGTGGGTATCTGTACTATTCATAGTCATTCTTTTGTGTATTCAAGCAGCGGCAGATTTAGCACTTCCAGATTATACCTCTAAAATCGTAAATGTAGGTATACAATATGGAGGAATTGAAGAAGCTGCTCCAGAAGTAATATCAAAAGATGAAATGGACAATCTTTTAATATTTACTGAGAATGATGATGAAATACTAGAATATTATGACTTGGTAGAGAATGACCCAACAAGAGACCAGGAGAAAACTATTAACAAATATTTAGGCAAAGATTTTAATTTAGAAAAAAATGAAATTTATGTTCTAAATAATCTCGAAGAAGAAGAGTTAAACAATTTAGTAGGTTTGATTTCTGAACCTCTTGTAGAATACAGTGCAGGAACTAATGGGGCTGGGTATGTATCGCAAATGGCAGATTCAGTCAAGGAACAAGCTGCAATCTCAGCAGTGCGAACTTTGTATAAAAACATGGGGGTAGATACTGACAAACTACAAAATGATTATATTTTGATGTCAGGACTACAAATGCTAGGAATCGCATTAATAAGTATGATTTCCGCAGTATCTATTATGCTATTATCTTCAAGAGTAGCAGCAAAACTTGGAAAAACTTTAAGGGACAAAGTATTCAAGAAAGTTATAAGCTTTTCAACAGCAGAACTAAGAGATTTTTCAACAGCATCTCTTATAACTCGTAGCACAAATGATGTGCAACAAATTCAACAATTAATTGCAATGCTATTTAGAGTAGTGGTTTATGCACCTATTGTTGGTATAGGAGGATTTATAAAAGTTCTTACAACAAGTGATAATTCAATGGCTTGGATTATCGGTGTGGCAATTGCGGCTATATTAATTGTAGTTGCAACATTGTTTGCAGTAGCAATGCCTAAGTTTAGAAAATTACAGGATTTAATAGATAAATTAAATCAAGTTTCAAGAGAAATTTTAACTGGTCTTCCTGTAATTAGGGCATTTAACACAGAGAAAAAAGAAGAAAAACGATTTGACAATTCTAATACTCTACTTATAAAAGCAAATATATTTGTAAATAGAGCAATGTCAATGATGATGCCTCTTTTAATGTTCATAATGAGTTCTATTACAGTTCTAATCGTATGGGTTGGTGCTCATAATGTTGACGCAGGAACAATGCAAGTTGGAGACATGATGGCATTTATTCAATATACAATGCAAATTGTAATGGCATTCTTAATGATATCTATGATTTCAATTATGCTACCAAGAGCATCAGTTTCAGCAAATCGTATTAATGAAGTTATTGAAAAAGAACCAAGTATAAAAGACAAAGAAGAAACAAAACCATTTAATCCAGATAAAAAAGGATTGGTAGAATTCAAAAATGTATCATTTAGATATCCAGATGCGGATACTGAAATACTAGAAGATATTAACTTTACAGCAGAACCTGGCAAAACAACAGCTATAATAGGAAGCACTGGTAGTGGTAAATCAACAGTAGTAAATTTAATACCAAGATTTTATGATGTGACTGGTGGAGAACTTTGGGTAGACGGTGTAAATGTTAAAGATGTACCACAAAAGGATTTAAGGGATATAATTGGATTTGTGCCACAAAGAGGAATACTTTTCTCAGGTACAATTGAATCAAATATTAAATATGCTGATGATAATATGCCTGATGAGCAAATGGTTAAAGCCGCAGAAATTGCTCAAGCAGAAGAATTCATTGAAGGCAAACCAGAAAAATACAAAGACCCAATAGCACAAGGTGGATCAAATGTATCTGGAGGACAAAAACAGCGTTTATCTATAGCAAGAGCTATAGCAAAAGATCCAGAAATATTTGTATTTGACGATAGCTTTTCAGCATTGGATTTTAAAACAGATAGCAAATTAAGAGAAGCTTTAGCAGAGAAAACAGAAAATAAAACAGTTATTATAGTAGCACAAAGAATTAGTACAATTTTAAATGCAGATAAAATTATAGTATTAGAAGAAGGCAAAATTGTAGGACAGGGAACACATGAAGAATTGATGAAAAATAACGAAACATATAGACAAATAGCTATTTCTCAATTGTCAGAAGAAGAATTAAATCAAAGTGAGAAAGGAGGAAAATAAATGCCAGGACCAATGGGTGGACCAATGCGTGGTCATACTACAACAGAAAAACCAAAAGACTTTAAGAAAACAACGAAAAAACTAATAGATTCATATTTGTCAAAATACAAGATTGCATTGATAGTAGTTATTATATTTGCAATTGGCAGTACAATATTTACGATAGTTGGACCAAAAATACTTGGTAATGCAACAACAGAAGTATTTAATGGGTTGATGAGCAAAATTTCTGGTGGAAGCGGAATAGACTTTGGCAAGATAGCACAAATTGCATTAACACTTCTTGGGTTATATTTATTAAGTGCAATATTTTCCTTCGTTCAAGGATTTACAATGACAGGAATTGCTCAAAAAATAACATATAGACTTCGTAATGACATAGCAGCAAAGATAAATAAACTTCCTATGAATTATTTTGACAAAAGAACCAATGGAGAAGTTTTATCAATAATCACAAATGATATTGATACATTAAGTATGAACTTAAACCAAAGTATTACCCAAATAATTACAGCAATATGTACAATTATAGGAATTTTAGTTATGATGTTCTCTATAAGTTGGCAAATGACTTTGATTTCTTTAATTATTCTTCCTATAGCAGGACTACTTGTCAAGTTCATTGTAGGAAAATCACAAAAATACTTCAACAGGCAACAAGAATATTTGGGTCATGTTAATGGGCAAGTTGAAGAAATATATGGTGGACTTACAGTTGTTAAAGCATTTAATGCAGAAAATAAAGTAACAAACAACTTTGAAAAAGCAAATGATGAGCTATATCATTCTGCATGGAGAGCTCAATTCTTATCAGGATTGATGCATCCGGTAACAAACTTTATTGCAAATATAGGATATGTAGGAGTTGCTGTTGCAGGTGGATATTTAGCTATAAATGGAACAATTACAGTAGGAAATATTCAAAGTTTTATTCAATACAATAGACAATTTACACAACCAATAAATCAAATAGCACAGATTTCAAACTTGTTACAAGCAATGGTAGCTGCTGCAGAAAGAGTATTTGAATTTTTGGAAGAACCAGAAGAAGCCGACACTGCAAAAGGAGAAATCGATACATCAAAATTACATGGAAATGTAGAATTTAAACATGTAAAATTTGGATATAATCCAGACAAAATTATAATAAAAGATTTTAGTGCAAAAGTTAAAGAAGGACAAAAAATTGCAATTGTTGGACCGACTGGTGCAGGAAAAACAACAATGGTAAAACTTTTAATGAGGTTTTATGATGTAACAGACGGAGAGATTTTAGTAGACGGGCATAACATCAAAGATTTTGAAAGAGGAGAACTTCGTAAGATGTTTGGTATGGTACTTCAAGACACATGGCTATTTGGTGGAACCGTCAAAGATAACATAAAATACAGCAAAGAAGATGCAACAGATGACGAAGTAATAGAAGCAGCAAAAGCTGCACATGTGCATCATTATATAAAAACATTACCAAAAGGATATAATTCAGTAATAAATGAAGAATCTTCAAATATTTCTGCTGGACAAAAACAATTACTTACAATTGCGAGGGTAATATTAGCAAATCCAAAAATACTAATATTAGACGAAGCAACAAGTTCAATAGATACAAGAACAGAAATACAAATACAAGCCGCAATGGATAACTTAATGAAAGGAAGAACAAGCTTTGTAATAGCGCATAGGTTATCTACAATTAAAAATTCTGATTTGATTTTAGTTATGAATCAGGGAGATATCGTAGAACAAGGAACTCATGATGAATTGCTAGCAAAAGGTGGATTTTATGCAGACTTGTATAATAGCCAATTTGATGAGGAAGAAGAATAAAAAAAGTAAAAAGCAATTGAGAAAATTTCCCAATTGCTTTTGCCTTTACGCTTCTCCTGGTAAAAAGTAATCAACCACTCCGTAAACTAGTGCACCAACAATAGCTGCTAACCATGATATTGTATATCCTGCAACAAAATATTGAGTTACATACAATACTACTGCTGCTAGAACGAATCCTACGAATCCGTTACCAAAACTACTAACATGTAAACCAGTAAATTTTGTAATTAAATAATCTATAACAGTAAGAACTACTGCAGCAGCGACTAAAGCCCATATGTTACTTATTTCAAAACCTGGTGTAAAGAAAGCAGTTATTGCAAGAACTATTGCGGCTGTTATAAGTCTACCAACTATTTGCCATACAGTAGAAGTATTACTTCTAGTTTGAGTTTGATTATTCTCCATATAAACCTCCTCTAAATCCATTTAAACAGATTACAAGTAAAACATTAAAATGCATTTGGTTTAAATTATAGTAATATCAAAGATTATTTTACAAAAATAAAGAGATAAGAAAAAACAAAAGAAAACTTTACGCTCAAAAAACTTCAAATTAATATATATCCGTTACAAAAAACAAAAAACAATAAAATAATCTTTGATATTACTCTTATTATTAAAAGAAAAAAATTTTTTATTCAAAATATTATGAATAATTAAAAAAAAATTGTGAAAAATAAAAGTAAATAGAATCGGAAAGGAGCGTATGATATATTTAAACTTAAAAATATATCATGCAATGAAGTATGTTAATTACATTTATTAGGTCAGTTTTTTTATACATAATAGTATTGATAGTAATGAGATTAATGGGGAAAAGAGAAATAGGGCAATTGCAACCATTTGAACTAGCAATATCAATAATGATTGCCGACTTGGCATCAACGCCAATGGCCGATCCAGGAATTCCAATTACAAATGGCATAATACCTATATTAGCACTATTAGTAATGCATTTAATAATATCAATAGTAAATATAAAAAGTATTAAAGCAAGAGAAATATTATGTGGAAAACCTGCAATATTAATATATAGGGGAAGAATCGACGAGAAAATGCTAAAAAAAGAGAGATTTACAGTAAATGAATTAGAAGAAAGATTAAGAGGAAACAATGTAGTAAACATAGGAGATGTAGAATATGCAATATTAGAAACCAGTGGACAAGTAACAGTTATACAAAAACCAGAAAAGAAAAATGTAACAATAGAGGACTTAAATTTAGAAC
>CALXZF010000021.1 GCA_944393165.1 uncultured Clostridia bacterium | reverse complement strand
CCTTTAATTCGTTAGTATTACTAATAAGTTCTGCATTTTCAATAATATTATCTAGTTGTGAATATATTGCAATATTTTCTTTTAAATATTTTCTTTGTTCAGCATATGTATAAGTTGTATTTATGCTTTCTTTAATATCACTATTAGTAACATATATATTTGTCTCAGTATTATTATTTTTAAATTTTCTTTTGTGTATTTGACTAAATAAATCTCTGGCTTTTTTGTAAGCTTCCATTTGTTTAATTTCTTTGATGTTAATATCATCAACTATATTTGTTGAAACATTTATCTTAGTCTCTAAATTAGGATTTTTAGCAATATATTCTTCTATTTTTTTGGTAATTTTAGTATCTTTTTTATTATCTATTTTTTTCTTCATACTCAAAACTTCGTTGCCTTCAATGTCTTGTTGCCCTTTTATAGGTCTATTTTCGTCATATAAACTAGAAGCTTTTTCAATAGTGTCTCTTATATCACTAGCTTTATATCTTCCATTCTCGCTTGGTATAACCTCACTCTTGACAATGTTATCATTGCTGTCATATTGATTTACAACAAGATTGCCTCCTTCTTCTTCAATGGCAATTGTTTGTATAAACTTTTTTATGTTTTAAACTACATGTTTAGATATGATATAATCACATAAACAATACAAGAACAACATTAGAAGTTATAGTTTGCTGTTTAGATATGATATAATTAGCATCGGTGGAGGAAATAACGTCGATACGTTATAGTTTGCTATTAAGTTCAGATATGATATAATTTAAAGTGAGGAGGACTAGCTAATGGATAAGTTATAGTTTGCTATTAAGTTTAGATATGATATAATAAATAGAAACAATACTAGCAAAAGAACAATGTTATAGTTTGCTATTAGGTTTAGATATGATATAATTCTAATAGGGAGGTGTTTTTTTGAAAGAGGTTATAGTTTGCTATTAGGTTTAGATATGATATAATAAAATGAAAACAATAGAAATTAATTACAAGTTATAGTTTGCTATTAGGTTTAGATATGATATAATATGTGTGGCTATAACCATTGAAACTACTACTTTTCAGAATTATATCTTAAAAAAAATGAAGACTAATTTCAAAATTAATCTTCATTTTTCTTTTTTAAAATAAGCTTAATTGCTTAGCATTTACTCTTCGTTCTCTTATAGTAGGATTACCAACTAAAAATTTCATTTCACCATACTGTTTTTCTGTAACGGTTAAGCATCTTACTGAACCTTTATCTGGTAAAGCAGACATTAACCTTTTTATATGTTTATTAGTCATATCTATTCCATTGCATAAACGTGAATATACTGAATATTGGAGCATATCATAACCGTCATTTAATAAAAATCTTCTAAATTTGCTATAAATTTTTCTTTCTTTTTTGTCTACTACTGGCAAATCAAAAAACACAATAATTCTCATAAATTTATTACTCATAACAATGCGTTTCTAATGGTAATATTTGTAGTAATTTTATTTTTTATAATCTTTTTTATTTTACTCCTTCCCTTTTCTCCTTCTTTATTTTAGTTACATTTCCTAAAACATCTACTTGATATTTTTCAAATATTTCTAATCCTTTAACTCCTATTCCTTGCTTTTTTTCTTCTCCATTTACTGATAGGACATTTATTGCAGCAGTACCTCTATGTGTAGAAATATAATAAAAATAATTTTCTTTTTCGTCGTCTTTTTTCTTTATTTTTATTAAATCATTAGGGTATAAACTAAATTTAAAATTATATTCATTTGTCATTTCTATCCAATATTTTTCGTCTTTATTTCCAACTATAGCTTTGTTTGGTAATTCTTTTTTTGCAAAATCTGATACATATATTGGAACAAGGTAATATTTATTGTCTTTCTCAAAGACATCTACTCTTACCATATTAGCATTTTCAGCAATAGATTCATTTTTTAGTTTTACTCCAACATTACCCGATACTGGTATTTTTATACTTCTTACTATTGGTCCTTTACCTTTTTTACTATGTTTTCTATATTCATCTTTAAAAGCTATTTCTGCTTTAAAATCTGCTTTTTTCATTTTTTCATAAATGTCGTCATACATTATTTTGTCTGACATGTATAATACTTCAAAGTTTTTATTTTTTACAATGTTTTCTATTTCTGATTTTGTTATATTTTTAAGTGATTTTTTTACAACAGTGAAGTTATAACCTTTATTTATAAATTTTTGCGAATGCATAGTTTCTTTATGAGCTTTCCCTGTTACTTTTCTTTCTGGTGTTCTAGATACAAATATTGGCTTTATACTGTTTATATCTATATCTTCATAATTTGTAAAATTACCATGTTTTAATGCATACAGTTCGCCATTATTATCTGGTTCTTCCATTCTTGCTTCTAGTTCTTCTCTAAATCTAGGCCATGGTTCTTTTATAGTTATTTCATTGTTTGTATGCAGTACTTTTTTTCTAGAATAATCTGATATTTTCTTTATATTTTTATTTGTTGCACAAGCTATAATTACTGCATCTTGTGCATGATGTTTGTCAGATTTATTTCTATCTTTTTTTATTCCCCAGTAATGTCTTAAAATTGCTGTTGCTCTACCATTTATAGTGTATACTTTTCTTTTTA
>CALXZF010000020.1 GCA_944393165.1 uncultured Clostridia bacterium | reverse complement strand
ACTATGAAATCTAATCCGTCCACATTTCCTTCAAATTCCCAACAAAGGACTTCTGTTTTCCATTCTGTTGGAATAATTGCAAGCTCTTCGCTCTCTATAGTCAAATCTTTATTTAAACTTTCTTTTGCTTCTTCTTTTGTTACCTTAGGCTCTTCTATATCTCTTTCTGTGTGGCAATTTAAATATCCAGTTGTTTCAATTCCGAGTACTTCTCCATTGTCCAATGCGATTTTAACTTTTATCAAATCAGGATACATTATTACATCATCTTGAACATATGCATAATTAATTGTTATAATTCCGCTTTGTTTCAAATAATATGTTTCTTTCATATTTTTGAAACCTTTTTGCTCTAAATATTCTTTTGCTTTTGCATCAGCTTCTTCTTGTGATATTACTTCTGCAGATATTTCTCTATTTTTATTCATGTAAATTACATGTCCACCTTTTTCTGAAATAGATACTGTAGCAGTACTATCATCATTAAAAGTTATTCCAAAATCATATGAGTTTATATCTCCCTCACTTTTACCATAAGAATTTACTTCTTTAATATCTTGGCTATTAAATAATTCTTTTGCTTTATTCTGCGCTTCTTCCTCTGTTATATTATCCCCTGTCAATCCCACTTTTTCCGCTTTAGTTATATGCTCAGAAAATGCACCGTCATAAATCAATCCTGAATACTCATGAAAATTCTGCTCTAAATTATCAAAACTATCTTGAGAAATATTGCTAACTTGTTGTGCAAAAGCAACTGTTCCTTCATTTGTAAGTTCGCCCCAGCTTATTCTTCCGTCATTTATATCTGCTGATAATTGATTTAATGTATTTTCTAATTCAACACTATATTGATGTAATTCTTTTAAATTTTTCATATCTTCGTCTGTTAGCTCTTGATCTTTTAAATTTTTTCTATATAGAGAATAGCTATATTCACTTACCTGGTTTAAAAATTTTGAAGTATTCTCAATTTCATGACTATTAATTGGCAATTGTGTCAAATACCCCAGTGCCAAATTTGCTTCTCTCCATACATTAGTCAAACTTTCTGCACTACTTTCAGGCGAATTCGTAATTAAAGATTTTGCCAAAAACACTTCAACATTTTGTACATAATCTACAACCTCATAAAAAGCCATATTGTATGAATTCTCTGAAGCTTGTCTATATTCTGTTTGTTTTTTGTAAATATATATTGCAAGTATTACAATTATTGAAAATAGAACTACAACAATTGTTAGCATGTGCCTATCTTTTAATCTATTTTTCCAATCGATTAATTTATTTTTTACCTTATCCACAAAATCAATCCTTCCATAATTATTCTTCTCATATTTTGTGTAAATTTTGTTAAAATATTCTTCGATTTTAGACTTTTTTTAGTTTTTATGATAAAATATTTGCAAAAAAATAACATAAGGGGAATTTATGAAAAAGATTTTAATTCTATATGGCTCATATGGAGGCGGGCATTTATCTGCTGCTAAAGCCATTAAACAATATTTTGACGATAATTTTGATGTAAAAACTAGCATGTTCGATTGTGTTGAATATGTTAATAAATTCTTAAACAAACTAACTACAGGTGCATATAAATGGATGGCCAAAAAAGCTCCTAGCATGTGGGGAAGAATTTACGCAAACTCTCAAAAAGGAATATTCGCTCATATTAGTATTGGTGCTAATAAAATGATGTCAAAGAAGTTGAACAAATTAATTTCTGCTGAAAAGCCAGATTTAATAGTGTCTACTCATCCATTTAGCAGTCAAATGGTAAGTTACTTGAAAAAAAATAGAAAAGTAAATTGTAAACTAGTTACTGTTATGACAGACTTTGCACCTCATGACCAATGGCTTATTGGACATGAATATGGCGACGCTTTCTTTGTTGCTAATGAAAACATGAAAGAATATTTAATTAATTATGGAATAGAAAAAGAAAAAATTTATGTAACTGGAATACCTCTATCTTTAAAATTTACACAAGATTTAAATAAAAAAGGTGTTTACAAAGAATTTGATTTAGATGAAAATAAACCTGTTATTTTATTCTTTGGTGGAGGAGAATTTGGTCTTGGTAAAGACAGAACTGTACAAATTCTGGACGCTATAATCCACAATTTACACACATATCAAATTGTAGCAATTTCTGGTAGAAATAAGAAAATGAATGATGCTTTTAAAGATTTAGTATATAAAGCTAATGCACAAGATAGAGTAAAAATTTTCGAATATGTAGATAAAGTCCCTGAATTAATGAGCATTTCTACAATTGTTGTTTCTAAACCAGGTGGACTTACTACAAGCGAAAGTTTAGCATCTAATTTGCCAATGCTTGTAATTAATCCAATAGCTGGACAAGAAGAAGAAAATGCTGAATTTTTGGAAAATCATAATGTTGCTGTATGGTTAAGAAAAAAAGATAACCCAGACACTGTAATTCAAAATTTGTTTAAAAATCCAGATAAATTAGAGCAAATGCGTCAGAACACAAAAGCTTTAGCAAAACCAAATTCAACACAGACCATTTGTGAAATCACGGCAAAACTTTTGTCGCTAGGGGACAGACCTTGAAACGACAACTTTGTCGCTAAGGGACAGACCTTGAAACGACAAAAGCACATAAAATCAAGAAATATTAAGATAAATTAACATCAAACAAACCTCCCACATATAATATTATTATGTAGGAGGTCTGTTTATAATTCTCTTCTTCCTTCCAATGCTTTTGAAAGTGTTACTTCATCTGTATACTCTAAATCTCCACCCACTGGTATTCCATGAGCAATTCTTGTAACCTTTACTCCCAATGGTTTTACTAATTTCGAAATATACATTGCTGTCGCTTCTCCCTCAACTCTAGGATTCGTAGCCAAAATTATTTCCTTAACACCTCCTCCCATAAGTCTAGCAAGAAGTTCTTTTATTTTTATATCATCTGGCCCAACACCATTCATTGGAGATATACTTCCATGCAAAACATGATAAACACCTTTAAATTCATGTGTTCTTTCCATTGCCACTACATCTTTTACATCTTCTACAACACAAATTATAGAATTATCTCTCGTTGGATTTGAGCAAATTTCACATGGGTCCGTATCCGAAATATTAAAACATTTTGAGCAATACTTCAAATTCTTTTTTGCATTCTGTATTGCAGAGATGAACTCATCTGTTTCTTCCTGACTCGCATTAAGCATATAAAACGCAAGCCTTGCAGCTGTTTTACTACCAATACTTGGTAGTCTTTCAAATGCTTCTATTAATTTTTCAATTGATGGTGAATAATATGACATGTTATTACTTCCTTTTCTAACATTTATATTTTTGCTACAGTAGAGACAGGTGTTTTTGTAACAAAAATGATACAATTACGCCTGTCCCCATTGTGACATTTTTTACATTAATCCTGGAATATTGTATTTTCCAAGAGCATTAGCTTGTTCACTATCAACTTTTCTTAATGCTTCATTTACACAGGTTAATATTAAATCTTGTAGCATTTCCACATCTTCTGGGTCAACTACTTCTTTTTGTATTTTTATTTCTTTTATTTCTTTACTTCCTGAAACTTTTACATACACAGCGCCTCCGCCTGCTGTTGCTTCAAATTCCTTTGCTGCTAATTCTTCTTGTGATTTCTCCATATCAGATTGCATTTTTTTTGCTTCTTTCATTAATTGATTGATGTTCATTCCACCAAATCCTCCCATTCCTGGGAATCCTCCTCTTTTTGCCATAATAACCTCCATTCCGTCGCTTCGCTCGGCACAAAGTGCCATGAAAAATATCGACGCTTTTTTGTTTCTTTATTTAGTTTTCATAACATGGTATAATATTCCTTGGAATATATAAATACACTACAGAAC
>CALXZF010000019.1 GCA_944393165.1 uncultured Clostridia bacterium | reverse complement strand
ATTTTTAGACATTAAAGATTATGCAAGATTTGAGCAAAAGAAAAAAGAAGACTATGAGGACTATAAAACATCAGGGTTAGGTATGCCACGGTGTAAGTAAAGGACTTATATTTAGAAATTGGCGTATTGAAGACACTGAAAAATATAAAAATTCATTTGAATTAATTAGAAGAGGGTTGGACTTTGGATATAGTTCAGATCCTTCTGCTTTTTTACAATTTAATGTAAATCTAAAAACAAAGCAAATAGTAGTATTTGATGAATTTGGAGCAACAGAGCTAACAAATGAAATGTTAGCAAATGAAATAAACAAAAGAATAGAACCATATGCTTTAATAAAGGCAGATGCAGCAGAGCCTAAAAGTATTGCAGAATTAAATAATTTAGGTATAAATGCAATACCTGCTCAAAAAGGACCTGATAGTGTGTTACATGGAATTAAATGGTTAAAGGGATTTGAAATAATAGTAGATCCTAAATGTAAAGGATTAATAGAAGAGTTAGGTTTATATAGATGGAAAGTTGACAAATTGGGTAATCCATTAAATATTCCAGAAGACAAAAATAATCACTATATAGACGCACTAAGATATGGAAGCGATGATTTATATCTAAGAAATTAGGAGAGGATAACATGGCGATAGAAAGTAGACTAATTAAAGAACTTATAAGTGAATTTAATAAATCAGACATAAAAAATAAAATGTTAGATGGAGAAAGATATTTTAGAGATCAAAATGACATATTAAAAAAAGATTTAAAAACATATACAGTATTTGACCAAAAGACAGGAAACAAAAAGCAAATAGTAAATGAGAATAAATCAGATGAACATTTACCACATGGTTTCTATTGGAAACAAGTTAATCAAAAAAAGTCATATATATGTGGAAAGCCAATAACTATTACATACAATGTCCCAACAGATGGAGACAAAGATGAAGCAACTAAGAAAGCAGAAAAGAAAATTACTAACATGGTATGGAATGTACTAGGCCCTAAATTTGAAAAACTTATAAAAAACAGAGTAAAAGAGGCTAGTAACAAAGGACGTGCTTGGCTACATCCTAATTATAGAAATGGAAAATTAGTATTTGAAAAATATCCAACAGAAGAATGTATACCAATTTACGATAACGAAACGCAAACATATTTAATAGGTTTTATACATTTCTATACAATACAAGATTTGACAGGAGATAAACCAGAGGACAGAATATATGTAGAATATTGGGATGAAAAAGAAGTAAGGTACTATATAGAAACAAAAGTAAATAATACAACAATATTCTTAGAAGATGTGACAAAGGAAAGACCAATGTGTCATTGGTATAGAGAAATATACGATAATGCATTGAATAATCTAAAAAGGATTGAAAGGCATAGCTGGGGAAGAGTACCATTCATTGAAATAGAAAACAATGAAGAAAAAATGACAGACTTAGAACCAATAAAACCATTAATAGACGCATATGATTTAATTAATAGCAATTATGTTAACACAGTAGAAGATTTAAAAGAAATTATATGGCTAATTAATGGATATGGAGCGGAAGATTTACTTGTACTAATAGAAAATCTTAAAATAAATGGTGTAGCAAGAACGAATGATATGGCAGGTAAAATAGATGCTAAGCTACTAAATATTCCATATGAAGCAAGGCAGGCATTATTAAAAGGTTTAAAAGAACTCATCTATGAATTTGGTAGAGCTGTAGATACAAGTAATAAAGACTTAATTGGACAAGCCCCTAGCGGAGTATCACTAGAGTTTTTATATACTGACCTAGATATGAAAGCTGATGATATGATAGGTGGACTTACAAGTGCTTTATATGAAGTTTTATGGTATGTGCTAGAGGATTTGAAAATGCAAAAGAAAATACCAGAAGAAATAAATGAGTTTGACTTCAATATAGAGTTTAATAAGTCAAGAATATTTAATGAGACTGAAATAATAAATACATTAAATAACGATAGTACACTTAGTTTAAAATCTAAACTTGAAAAGCATCCATATTGCGACGACGTAGATAAAGAATTGCAGAGAATAAAAGAAGAAAAAGAAGAAAATATGAAGATGCAGTCCCGAATTTTTAATAATTCTGGAGGATTTGAACCACAAAATAACGATGACGACGATGACACCAATAAAGAATAGAGGTGTTATTTTTTATGGCTAGAGAACCAGTTGATTATTGGGAAAAAAGACAAACTGAACTAATTAAAAGACTAGAAAAAGGAACAGAAAAAACTATTGATTCATTAATTCAATCTTATGAAAAAGCAACTAAAGATATACAAAAGGAAATAACGAAGATATTTAACAAATTTAAACAAGACGGAGAATTAACTAAGGAAGAAGCAATAAAATTATTAAATACGAAAGAAACAAAGCAATTCTATAATGATTTATTAGAACAAATAAATACAATAAAAGATGCAAAAATAAGAAAAAAATTGTTAGCAAAATATAATGCCCCTGCATATGGCTATAGAATTAGTCGATATGAAGCATTACAAAAAAAAATAGATATAGAAATAAAAAAAGTAGCAGAGATAGAAAAACAATTAACAACAGAAAGATATATTGA
>CALXZF010000018.1 GCA_944393165.1 uncultured Clostridia bacterium | reverse complement strand
AGGTCAAAAAAGGAATGTTCAAGTATACAAATTAATTACTAAAAATTCAATTGAAGAAAAAATATATAATTTGCAAGAAAGAAAGGCGAAACTTGCAGAAGATATGCTTTCAATGAATGAAACATTCATTAGCAAATTATCTAAAGACGAAATTATGGATTTATTCGAATAGAAATATATTATAAAGAAAAATAAGAACATTTTATAGGTAAATATAAAATGTTCTTAAATGTCTAAAGAATAGAGGAATAAAGATGATAAAAAAGACAAAATTACCTGAGTTGCACATTGTGATAAAAAATGGCTCAATTTTTGTAACAATGAATGGAATAGGAAAAGAATATGACTATGCGGAATTTATCAAAGATAATTACAAAAATCCTTATGCAGACTTTGTAAAAGTAGAAAAAGCAATAGATGCACATGTTAGACGTTCAGACAGGAAAAGGTTGAAAAAGGCCACTGAAACACAAGAATTAGATATACCAATATTACATGCAATTATTGATTTTATGCAATCAGTGAAAAGTGAAGAATTAACACAAAATACGGGAAAATACATAAATGCCTATGCAAGAGAATGTGGAGTAAGAGGAGTGAAACCTTATGGGGCTAGAGTTAGTCTGCAATATGTTTTGAGCAAACGTGATTTTGTTTTTGAATATAATTTCAAACGCTCAAGATATATTTTGGATGATAAAAGAAAAGCAGAAAAAGCTGAAATAGTTACTGAACACGAAATGTATTATGCAAATAAACTAAGTCTTTGGCAAAGGCTAAAATTACTATATGCTAAAAATTCAATCAGACTAAAATATTGGATTAAAAATAAAAAACATAAAATAAAACAAGATTTTAGAGCACAAGAGCAAAGAACAAATAAAGAAGACAAGGAGAATAATAACTCTTTAAAAGAAGAGCAAAATGATATTGATTATGAAGGAACTGAGAAAACTATCGAATATCATGTGGTGACCCCAACCTTATATAAAAAAGTAAAGTTGGCATATGCATTGGAGCAAAATGAAAATCAAGAAAGAGAAATCCATTTTATATATAATAATACTCAAGCAGATAGAGATAAAATAAAAAATGGAATAGCATATATATTAGAATATGCTAAAGAAAATAAAGAAGAACTTAGAAAAGATAGTAAGAAAATATATAGAGATATTTCTAATGGGAAGCTCACTGAGTGCATGGATATTCTAATTGGAGAAAATGGAGTAATCAGAAATGGAGAAGCAGTATTTGCATCATCTCCTAAACAATTTTATAAAGCGTTAAGCAAAGAGAATATTGATGAAAATATGAGTGAACATGATAAAGAAATTGTATACTATGTATTTTTGCAAAAACTACTTATCGAAAGAATAAAAAAGAAAAAGGATTTGCAAGAAAATGTTCTAAAAGAAAATGAAACCCCAGGTGTAGTTAGATTAAATAAAGAGGAAGTAGAAGTTTTGGAACATTAAATAAAGTGTTAAAAGCAATTCTTTAAAATATTATGAGAAAACCAAAAAAGAGAGGAGATTATGCTTTGAAAGATTATATAAATGTAATTGGTGCAGGATTAGCTGGAAGTGAAGCGGCTTATCAAATTGCAAAAAGAGGTATAAAAGTGAAACTATATGAAATGAAACCAGTAAAGTTTTCACCAGCACATTCTAATAAAGACTTTGCTGAAATAGTATGTAGTAATTCTTTTAAATCAAATTTACTTACAAATGCTTGTGGTTTATTAAAAGAGGAATTAAGAAGACTAGATTCTTTACTTATAAAAATCGCAGATAAAACAGCAGTTCCAGCAGGACAAGCTTTGGCAGTAGATAGAGAAGAGTTTGCTAAAAAAGTGACAGAAAATTTAAAAAATAATCCTAATATAGAAATAATAAATAAAGAAGTAGTTAGTAAATTTGATAAAACAATGGGTGATGAAAAAACAGATGCGACTCCAATCTTTTTTGAGGACTTAATAAACGAGGATACAATAACAATAATAGCAACTGGACCGCTTACATCTGACTCATTATCCATAGGAATAAAAAAATTAACTGGAGAAAATGATTTACATTTTTATGATGCAGCGGCTCCTATTATAGAAAAAGATAGTATAGATTTTAACATCGCTTTTTATGGAGATAGATATGAGCAAGAAAAGAAAAAGAACGAAACAATAGATGAGTGGCATGATAGAATTAAAAATTACAACAGAGTAAATACCAATATTAGTAGAGGCTCTTTAGATAATAAAAAAGAAGATAGAACAAACACCAATAGTTATATTAATTTACCAATGAATAAAGAAGAGTATGAAAATTTTGTTCAAGAATTAATAAATGCAGAAGTAGTAACACTTCATGATTTTGAAAAAGGGGAAATATTTGAAGGATGTATGCCGGTAGAAGTTATGGCGAAAAGAGGGATTGATACATTAAGATTTGGACCACTTAAACCAGTAGGCTTTGATGACCCTAGAACAGGAAAAAGACCTTATGCGGTTGTACAACTTAGACAAGACAATTCAGATGGGACATTGTATAACATGGTAGGATTTCAAACAAATTTAAAATATGGAGAGCAAAAAAGAGTATTTTCAATGATACCTGGGCTAAATAATGCAGAGTTTGTAAAATATGGAGTTATGCATAGGAATACATTTATAAATTCACCAGAATTACTGGATAATACGTACAATTTGAAGAAAAAAACAAATATATATT
>CALXZF010000017.1 GCA_944393165.1 uncultured Clostridia bacterium | reverse complement strand
TTATTAAGAAATTAGCTTCTCCTTCACTTAGTTTAAATACTTCTTTTAAGTATTGTATTTCTGATTTATCTTGTGCTAAGAATAGTTTTGTATCTGAAGATGTAAGTACTGCTTGTGCTTCTGGTTTTTCATAGAAGTCTTGGAATCTTTGAGATATAATAGCAAGTGATACATTTCTTTTTCTGGCACGTCTTGCCATTGTGTTTAAAAAGTCTACTGCCTCAGGGAATGGAAGTAACATCCACGCCTCGTCAATTAAAACTCTTTTTTTTGCAGCTTTTGTTCTATCTTCACTATTCTTTTTAACATATTTTTCCCATATCCACTCTAGCAAAATTTGTTGTGCAAGTGGTCTTGCAAATTTTTCTTCTAGTTGTGATATGTCTAGGTTTACAAATAATGTACCATCTAATAAATCAAATGTAGATTGTCCATCAAAGTATGCCATTTGACCATCATACTCTCTTATGTATTGCTTCATAACTTTTAACAAATAGCTGTAATGGAAATTGTAGTCTGGGTTTGTATTATCTTCTGCCTTCTTTTGAATTCTTCTATACCAAGAACCAATTGTTGGCATATCTTTTCTTTTTCTACCTAATGCATTTCCAGTTAGTTCTCCAGAAGCTTCAAATAAACTATTTGGATCACTGTTTATTCCGTGTGCTGCATATTCTTCTGCAACAGATTCCGCAATTATTTGTTTTGTAAGCTCGTTTACTTCTTCACTTCTTGTACTTCCTTTTGCCATTGTAAGTAAAGCTTGCGTAACGTCTTCGACTTTGTTTTCTACATTTAGTACTAATCTATCTCTACCTGTAATTTCGTCTTTTACAATTTCTGTTTCTATATCAAATATGTTTATAACAGTTTTAGAAGTAGGGCTGATAACAACATTTATTCCTCCCAAACTTTCTGCAACTATGCTATACTCGCCTTCTGCATCTAGTGCCAAACTTTGAACTCCCATTAAAACTGCTGACCTTGAGATTAAAGTTTTCATTGTAACTGATTTACCTGCACCAGATTTAGCAAATATAACCATATTGTAGTTTGTAAGTGAACTATGGAAGTTATCAAAAAGTATTGGTACACCAGTTTGTTTGTTTATTCCTAATGGAACACCTGTTGAATGACCAACTTCTGATGTTGTAAATGGGAATACTGTACCCATTGACCTTCTGTCAAATGTATGTGTTTTTCTAATTTTATCTTCCATAAATGGTAAGTTAGATTTAAAAGCTTCTTCTTGCATAGCCCAAGCACTTTTTACTCCAACTAATGATTTAGCCATTTCCGTTGATAGCAATTTTGTGTATCTATCTAAGTCTTGTAAACTATATGCAAATAAAGTAGCTACTACTGATGCCTCATATAATTTATTGTATCCTGCTGCTATTTCGTCTCTTAGTTGTTCTGCTTCCATTCTTTTTTGTCCTAAGTCACTCTCTCTGTTGATGTTTCCTCTATCTGCTGCTACAATTCTTTCTGTTTCAATTTCGTTTATTACTCTATTAAGCTCATTTTGTGATCTAGATTCTTGTACTGGAGTTATAAATATTGATGTGTTAATATCTCCAAATAGGTACATATCTCTAAATAATTCAGGAAAAGTACACATTCTTGGTAGTGTAGATACAAAAAAGCTTCTTGCGTATCTAGTTACATTAGAAATTATTTCTAAGTGGTCTATATTGCTTGCATCTATACCAGATGGAGCTATTAATTCTTTTATAGTTTTTTTCTTTAATATTTCATATTCTCCTGGTCTTGTATAATCATTAAGCTGTCTTTGTCTTTCTTCTTCTCTTTTTTGTTTCCTTGTCATTATCTTCTGTACCTCCTTCTTGTTTGTTTTCATTGTTCTTTTCATTTTTTACTCTATTTATTGCATCATCTGCAACATCACTTCCTATCATTTGTCTATTTTGTTCTATAATTAATTGAGCCATTCTGTCAACTAAGCTATCCATACTTCTCTCTTTTCTTTGAAGTGCTCTTTCTTTTGCAGATTGTGCCTCTATTACTTTTTCATTTGCTTTATTAAATGCTTCTTCTTCTATTCTTGCATCCAACGCTCTCATTTTTTTATCTAATACATCTGGAGCTGTTGAATACATTTCGTCATATCTTGCTGCTAAAGCTTTATTTAATCCAAACACTTCTTGTTCGTCTCTGTTGTATGCAACATATAATAAGTCTATTAAATCATTTGAATTTAATATTTTTCCATTTACTTCACAAGCTGATAATGTTCTAAGTATTGATTGACATCTTGTATATAATTCAGAGAAAGCTAAATTTTTAATTTCTTCTTTGTCAAAATCATTTTGTCCAAGTTCTTCTGGATAATATGGTACAACTATGTAATATCTTTGGTTTAATACATTTTTGTTTAAACTCATTCTTTCTGTTGTATATATAATGTCTTTTCCATATTCATTTAGGTTTCTTTGTTTTATTAATTCATAATATGCTTTATTTATTTGCTCTCTTGTATACCTTCCAGAGCTAACCATTTCTTTATATCTAGCTTCTTGTTTTTCTAAGTTTGCCTCTATTTCTTTAACTCTTTCTTTATATGTTTGTATACTTGATTCAAGATTTATTGTTCTAGTTTGTACATATATCTGAATAGGATGTCTTAATGTGTTTAGGAATTGAATAAAACCTTCTTCTACTGAATTTTTTTCTATTTCTGACATCAAGTCATAATTAATTCCTTGGCATTCGACAACCATTACATATTTATTTCCGTTTTTTTGTACAATCATATTATCTTCGACTTTGTCGAATTCCATAAAATCCATTACTGACCTTACAGCAAATGTTTTTGTTTTTGGCTCTTTTCCTGTTGTCTCTTCTTCTGAATTAGCTACTTTTTTAGGTTTGTTTTCTTTCATTTTAGAATTAATATATACTATTATTAATACTATAAATAGTATTACCGCTATAACTCCACATATAATCATAGCTGTTGTTAAAAAATTCTCACTTGGCATTTGTTTCTTCCTCCTTGTACACATATATTTTCTTACCTTTTGTTTTGAACTTTATTGCTCTTTTTATAATATCGTCTATATTTTCTCCACCAGTCTTTCTTGTAAAATCGAATTTTTCTAAGTTTGGCATCTTAAGACTTCCAATTATAAATCCTATCAAAGCACAAATGACTATCATAATTAATCCTGCAAAGCCAAAGCCTAATAGGGATAATATAATATAAAATAATAAGAATCCAATCATTCCTCCTGCCACAGTATATAGCATACTTTTACCCGTGAATATAAACAAAATTCTTCCTTCACCTTTTACACTTCTGGGTAAGTTATATGTTCCCATAACTTTCTCCTCCTTAGTTTTAGTTCTATACAATTTATATTATATCAGATATTCCGATAAAAAGATACAAAAAAAATAAAAAAAGTGCATAAAAATGCACTTTTTAATATAATTGTAATATTTCTGTAATATTTTTGTAATATTAGCCACCTGCTGCTCCAGCAATACTCTCACTCATAGCAATTACTGCTTTTGCAATTGCAGATGCACCGAAAATTATTACTGCACCAACTAAGTATGGAATCATTGTTTTCTTGTATTCTGCTTTTTCTGAAGCACTACCCATCAAGTATTTAATACCTATGATTAATAGCACAATTACTGCAACAATTATACCAACTGTTGTTATGATGTCTACAAGGCTTGCACCTACATTTTCCAATCCTTCTGTATTTGCATCGCTTCCATCAAAAAGTCCATCAACAGTAGAAGATGAATCAGATCCAGATCCAGATCCACCAGTAGCAAGTGAAATTGTTGCCATACCTGAAACAATTACCATTGCAATTAGTATTATGCTAAATAATTTCATTGTCTTTTTCATATATTCTCCTCCTTCTTTTTCATTTTTATTTTATAATAAATATCTCTTAATTGTCGAGATAATTTTAAAATCTTGATTAAGCCTGTGACATTATGTTTATAACTAGTCTCCATATACCAAATGTTCCAAATGCCACTACACATCCAACTATGTAAACAATCAGGGTTTCTTTGATTTTTGCTTTTTGATCTACACTGCCTGTCATAAACTTTATTCCTATAATTAGTCCCATTATTACTGCTGCTATAACTGCAACAGCTAACAATACATTATAAATCATATCTGACATAGTTTGTAAGTTTGCTTGATTTAAGTTATCTTTCACATCTCCAATTCCATCTTGTAAAAAACTGTCTGCTCCCTCTAAAATATCAGAAAAAGAAGATGCATTAGCATAATTTGACCCCATTAATGTTAAAGCAAAGATAATAAACATTATTAATATTTTTACTAATATTTTTTGTTTCATATTTCCTCCTTGCTATAAATCATTTAAATTATCGGCTATGTCTATAATGATTGGTATAAGCTGAGACAAAGCAAAAAATATAAATACACCAATTAAGTATGGTATCATACTCTTCTTATAGTCTGCTCTTTCTTCTACACTTGCTGTCATATATTTTATACCCATTATCATTAAAGTAATAACAGTTACTATAATACCAATGGTCCTAATTACTGCTATAATAGTACTAGCAAAGTCCGTTACTCTGCCAGCTTCACTTAATGCTTCGTCTATTCCACCTGGTTCATAGTCGTCTGGATTAATTAATTCAGCTTTTGTCGCCACCCTCACGCTGTCTACTACTTGAATTTCTGCTCCGTATACTGTATAGCTCATATTTAAAATTACAAATATTAATAATATAATTATACTACAAATTGATACTTTTTTCATCTTTCCCCCATAAATACATTATAAATGATATTTTTCCCTTTTGCAATATAATTTTTTTATTTTTTGCGTTTTTTGCAAAAATGTAACCGTTTTGTAATATTTATGTAACATTTTAGAAATAAAATTGGAGATGTAAAAAACAAACCGTAATAAAACATTTCTTTGTTTTATTGCAGTTTGTTTTTCCTTGCCATATTATTTTATTTTGGAATTTTTTATTTTAAGATTTAATTTCTTTTGTTGTTATTTTTTATTTTTTCTTTTGTTTCGTACTCTTTAGGTTTTAGTCTCTACGTTAATTATTATAATTTTGTTCTATATTAATTTCTATAATTATTGCTCTTTATTTTCTATCTTAATGCTTCTTTTTTTCTTTTTATTTTTCTTCCGCTTCTTTTTGTTAAATCTAGTTCAACTCTATAATATTCTGCTATAAGTTGATCTAGTTCAACACTTATCCTATATGTTTTTTCGTAGTCTTCACCTTTCACAATGCTATCGTTTAGCTGTTCTCTTAATTTGCATATTTCGTCATTTAACATAAAAACCACTCTCCTTTTTCCGTTTTTTCTTTTGTATATTTTTAAAATACCATATTTTTACATTTTAGTCAAGCGTTTTTGTTGGTTTTGAGCGTTTTTTGCCAATTTTCGTATTTCTTTTTTCGACATTTTTTTGCATATTATTTCAAATTTTTGCATTTAACCACAGACATTGCCATATTCTCCTTTTTTAATACTCTGTCTAATATGTTTTTTGTGTATTCTTTTGTAATACTATCATAGTTTTCTATATAATCAAAACTGTTAATTCCTTTGAATGTGTCTGCCAAAAACATTCTAGCTATATTACCTACACTATTATATTCTGCAACATAATCTCCATATATTTTTCTTTTTATTCTATTAAAGTGTTCACCAGTTAATCCTTCTTGTTTTAGTCTTTCTATTTCTGAAACTATTTTCTCTTTTACTTGTTCTGGATCTTTTGATTGCCCAGAGATTACTATGTGAGCATATTCGTCACTAAATTCATAATCCAAATCTGGTTGACCTAAAAGAGTACCATTTTCATATAGGTTTTTAAACACATCAGAGCTTTTGCCTATTATCATATTTAATAAGATTTCTATTGCTATGTGCTTGTTTACAAGCTCTTTTTTGTCTGTATTTTCTTCTGTATCTTTAAAGCCTATCGCAAACATTGGTAGACTAACTTCCATTTCTACTTCTTTATAAGGTTTGTTTATTTCTTTTTCTTTTGGTGGGTATATTCTTTTTATTTCTCCTTGATCTTCTTTTTCTACTAGTCTATTTTTTATTTCTTCCAAAATTTCTTCTGGTACAAAGTTTCCGCACACTACCATTACCATATTTGATGGGTTGTAGAATGTATTGTAGCATTTATATAGAACATCTGGTGTTATTTTGCTTATAGATTCTACACTTCCTGCAATGTCTATTTTTATTGGATTATCTTTATACAAGCAATCCATTATATTCATGTATAGCCTCCAGCTAGGCTCGTCGTCATACATTTTTATTTCTTGTGCAATTATTCCTTTTTCTTTTTCTACGTTTTGGTCTGTAAAATATGGATGTTGCACATAGTCCATAAGCTCATCCAAACCTTCGTAAAAGTTATCTGTACATTCAAATAAATATGCAGTATGGTCATTTGTTGTATATGCATTTGCATCTAGTCCAAGTGCCATCAATGTGTCTAAGCTATTTGTCCCATTTGGTTGTTCAAACATTTTATGCTCTAAAAAGTGAGCTACACCATCTGGTATAAAGATTTCTTCGTTTGTTTTTGGCATTATAAATCTATTGTCTATTGATCCAAAATGTGTTCCCCAAATTATATATTTTTTATCTAAGTTTGGTTTTGGTACTATTATTACTTTCATTCCATTTTTTAAAGTTTCTATATATGCTTTTTCTTGTATTTTTTTGCTTTCTAACACTTTCATTGTTTAATCAAATCCTTTTTGAAATATTTAGGTTTTTATGGATGTACCTATAAACCATAACAACTAATCACGTAAAAAATAAACCGTATTTACCTCTATATCTTTTGCTACTTCTTTTATATCTTCTTTCTTTACATTATTTATTTTTTCTAAATACTCGTCTACGCTAACAAACTTTTCTGATAATTCTTGTCCATAGTAATAAGTTATTTCTGTGTCTTGCTCTGCACTAATGCTTCTTATAGAAGAGATTATCAATTCTTTCGAGTTATTTACATCTTCGTCTGTAAATTCTCCATTTTTTATATCTT
>CALXZF010000016.1 GCA_944393165.1 uncultured Clostridia bacterium | reverse complement strand
ATTTCCATTTTTTCGTTTCCTGCCTTTCTTTATTTTTAGTATTGAATATTATTTTCTACTTCAAATTATAATTATTTAGAAGGCATATACCACAAGTTAATTACCATGTAGTATATGCCTTCTGCTAAGAATTGATTTTATGAATACATGCCTCCTGTTTCATCCACAATTACTCTAGTCCTTGTTGGAACCGCACGTGACAATTCTGTTATCATTGCGTACTTAATTTCATTGATAATCTCAATTACCAGTTTTGCAGTAATCTGACTCGGAATAACTTCCTCTGCCTTTTTTCCGTTAATGATTATATCTTTAACAGAAAATGAGAGTGCTTGTGCTACCACATTGAATAGTACCATATCGCTGATGCTATCCAAATTGATTTCAGCATGTACATTAAGTATTTTTGCAAATCTGCTCAGGCTTATGACTGTTTCCTCCATCTTTTCTTCAACCTCAGGCATAGAAATAACTTCAAAGTATTTGCTCGAGATTTCTTCTTTTTTCAAGAAAACCTCTACATCTTCTCCTGTTACTTCAATGGTAAATGGCACGCTTAAATCCCGAATACTCATAAAACCTTTCTCCTTTCAGTTTACTACAACAAAAGTTGTGCAACTATTATATCACATTTTGCTGGATTAGGCAAATATTAAGTTTGTGATTATTCATCTTGCTAATTTATATTTGATTTTAAATCAAATATACTTTTTCGCTCTTTACTTTTTAAAGGCATATACCACAGGGTAGTTACCCTGCAATATATGCCTTTATTTCAGATATTAGACTTTATAATTTGAAATAATTACCCGTAAATTCGAACAACATCTCTTAACGAAAAGTATATTTGTTCATTCCTATCTTTTCTTAGTCTAGCAATAACAGCTTTTTCAAAACTATCTATAGCATTTAAAACAAAGTGTAAAGAAATCATTTTTTCAATAGAAGCATTATTCAAATCCAAACCTCGTTTGTGTACAATATGCACTGCAACTTCTTGTATGCTTTCTTGCATATCATAACGAACTTTTTCTAGTGTAGGATATTTAAACTTTCCTTCATAAATATAGTCCGTTATTTTCAGTCTTTTGAAATATTCGTGCATAATATTCTTGCAAGCTTCGTTTATTGCTTTTTTAACATAATTATTATTTAGCACCTCCCGACAACGTTTTTCAATTATGTTTTTCTCATAAGCACTTATAGGTGATTCTAAGTCTGAGCTCGTAAGAAAATACTCATTTGAATTTCTCCAGACGCCCATAAAGTCTATTCCTCCTTTAATTATTACAATAAATGTTGTAATATAATTTTATCACAATGTGTATTTTTACGCAAGCATTCATAAAATTTTATTAACCATTAGTATAGTTATGACTAGAAATATATGTACAGATTTTATTTATGCATATACATTAAATAAAATTTTACATAATTATAAACTTAGGCTAATTAGTCTTTTCATAATTTTATCTTTTGGAGTAAATACCATACATTTTATAAAGTATTTTTGAATAGGATTAAAAAATACATCTAATAGTAAAATATCTTTAATTCTAAATTTAATGCCTTTTTTTTCTAAATAATCACAAGTAAATAGCTTACAACCTATACATTTTGCTCCACAAGTATGGTCTTCTTTTAAATGCTCGCAAGGGGTTAAATTATTTGGTAAAAGTGGTCCTAGTAATTTATTTTTATAATGGTGACAACATCCAATATACGATGTAGTACCTTTTTTCTCTCCACATTGGTTGTTCTTAAAATCGCAGAAATTTTTTCCATAGAAAAAACTATCTAAATAGTCACATACTGTATCATAAATATAATTATACCTTTCATATTTAGTAGGATAAAATATTGCATTAAGAGCAGAAATAAAATCATTCTGTTCTTTTGTATTATTATAATTAACTAAACTTCCAAGAAAAATTTTCGAGTTATTTTCTTGCCCAATTTTAGTTGTAGTTTTTAAAAGTTTATTTCTTATATGTAATAATTTTTTTAAGACTTTCTTATACTCACTCTTTTCTATTGTTGCAAAGTCGATTCTTAATAATAGAATACCATTTTTTAATATTTTTGAATATTCTATATCTTTTATATCTGTTACAGCTTCTCTCATATTACTTATATTTTTTTCTATGCTAAAATAATAATTATTTTTTAGATTTATAATTGAATTCATATTTTAACATCCTCCATTTTTAAAACAATGAGGTCTGGAAAATTTCCAGACCTCATGTCCAGTCAAAAGACTGGAGGAAACTACTTGGTTAATCAGCTATTGTGGTACAGCTGACCATCATTGGCACCATCATTATTGATGCGATAATCACCGTCACCAGTAACGTAGCCAACCCTGTTGTCGTTCCCATCATAGACATCTCCACCACTAGAATACCCACCGGGGTAATCGTTACGGAAGTCCTGGCTGTCTTTCCACGGCATAGGTAGTCTCCTTTCTTATAAAATTTGCCACTCACGTGACATATTTACATTTTACTACCATTTTACATAAAAGTCAATATTTATTTGCAAATTTTTCCATTTTTTCTCATTTAATCAAATAACGACATTATATCCTCTCTTGATAGCTTGTTTATAAATGTAGTTTCTGTAGAAAGCATTGATTTTGCAAGCTGTGCTTTTTTCTCTTGAAGCTCATATATTCTTTCCTCT
>CALXZF010000015.1 GCA_944393165.1 uncultured Clostridia bacterium | reverse complement strand
ATAAAAAAGGTTGACAAATTAGAAATGATGGGGTAAAATAATATATGCAGTTGATTGTTGAAGATGGTGGATGTAGCGCAGTTGGTTAGAGCGCCAGTTTGTGGCACTGGAGGCCGTGGGTTCGAGTCCCATCTTCCACCCCATCAAAAATATATTTCATGATTAATGGAAAAAGTTTTATAAAATAAGTTATATACAAATACTGGGCTGTAGCCAAGCGGTAAGGCATATGACTTTGACTCATACATGCGCTAGTTCGAATCTAGCCAGCCCAACCAAACCATTTAAAAACAAACTATTACTTTTTTGTTGGCGGTTTTGCAGTTTCAATAGAAGGTATATAGTTTATTTGTTCTGCCTAAAATTATTATTACAAATAATTTACTTACTTTTAAGCAAAAATGCACAGATGAATATCAGAACAAGTAAAAAATATTGAGGTAAGAAAATGGTTAAAAGAACTATTGACAGCAAAATAATGGAGTCAATAAAAAAGTATATAGAAAAAATTAGTAAATATTATAAAATAGAAGCAATTATACTATTTGGTTCTTATGCAAAAGGCATAATGAATTTGCACAATTGTTAAATATTAGAAATTCACAAAAATATCTTTACAACATATTTAGCATATGATATGATTATTTTATAAACGATAGAAAAATTTAAGGGGGAACATTATGAAAAAATCAATAAAAGTATTATCAATTATATTAATGATTTTGCTAGTGTTATCATTGTGTGGACCAGTTAATGCACATAATGTGGAACTTGATCCAGACTCAGTCATAAGACTTCCAAGTATGATATGGAACGGAGAAGGAACTATAACTATAGATTCAGAGGAACCAGAAGGATATACACTATATTTTCAATCAGTAGAAATGACTGATGAAGAATTCGAGCAAATAGAAAATGTTCGAGATGAAGGTAATGTAGAACTTGATAATATAAAAGAGGAAGTTGATGCTTTAAGTTCCGAAGTTGAGAATCTACGAACTATATATGAGACGGCACTTGCAAATTACAATGAATTAGTAGAATCTGGAGCAGAAGAGGATGAACAAGAAGCAGCTAGGTTAGCATATGAAACAGCTAGAGAAAATTATAGCGCAAAAGTGGATGAGTACAACCTAAAGGTAGATGAATACAACAACAAAGTGACTGAAATTAATAACCAAATAAATAGTTTAATACCTATGTATGATGAAAATGCATGGATAGAAACTGCAGACGGAAACTTTAAAATAGATTTAGCAAGTTTTAGTGGAAGAAAAACGCATGCAATATGGGCTAGATTGGATAGAGCAGACGGAACAACTTCTTATGATGTGAACATTTATACTACTGAAGGTGATGCAGCAGAGAGTATACCGGTTACTTCTGTAGAATTAAATAGAGATGAAATAAGTATACCTCAAGGAAGTACATACAATTTAGTGGCAACGGTTAATCCGACAGATGCTACAAATAAGGAACTTGTTTGGTCAAGTAGCAATGAAGAAGTAGCAACTGTTGAAAATGGAAGAGTTACAGGAGTTTCAGTTGGAACAGCAACTATAACAGTTAGAACTGCAGACGGAGGTTTTGAAGATACTTGCTTAGTTACAGTATCAAATAGTATCTCGATAGATACTCCGGACGATAACAACAACAACGATGACAATAATGATAATAATAACAATGGTAACACCAATGAAGATGATACAACAGCACCAGGAACACTACCACAAACAGGAACATCATATGTAATTGCTGGAATAGTAATATCATTAGCGATTATCTCAATTGTTTTATATAAGAAAATAAAATATAATAACTTCAAATAAAAAATAAAATTCCTCGTTAGAATACAGCGAGGAATTTATTTCTACCATAAAAAATTATCCCCAGTTTTTATACTGAGGATTTTTTTCTATTTTATATTATTCTTCTTCAAATATATTATTCTAGCAACTATTATAATAGCAAGAATTGAAATTGATATAACAAATCCAACAAATGAATTTTCACCAGTTTGAGGTATTGGGTCTGGAGAAACTGTATTGTCAACTGCTGCAGGCTCTTCTTCATATTCAACTCTAACTGTAGGAGATACATCAGAAGTTTCTGTTATTGTTTCACCATTGTTTTCTCCACTAATATCAACATGTGTATTTGTTTTTATTATTTGGTCTATAATATCTCTATTATAATCTTCTTTTAATGTAAGCTTATAACTTAAAGTTGCTACTTCACCTTCGCTTAATAATTCGATGTTCCATGTTATTGAATTGTTTTCTGTATTTACAGTTTGTGATACTGTTCCAATATTTGGACTAGCCACATATTCAAAATCAAAATTGTCTATTATTTCTTGTGGGAAATAATCTGTAATAGTAATATTTCTTAAAGTATTATCTACTGTTAAAACTAAACTATCAAAAATATCATTTACTATAGTG
This sequence comes from uncultured Clostridia bacterium, assembly GCA_944393165.1. The sequence goes on along the minus strand of CALXZF010000015.1, from coordinate 9,484 downwards.
TCTTCTATTTCACCGTCTGGGATATAGAAATATGTGTCAATTGTAGGATTTTCTTCAGTCCCAAATATTTGCTCTGCCAAATCTCTATATGTTACATCCATATTTGGTATTTGGTTTTCGTCTAAGTTAATCATAGCACCAATTACTTTAGTTCCACTTGCTTCAATTTCTTCTAATTTTGCTCTTGTTCTAGAAATAACATTATCTGAATATTCTCCAAATGTTCCGTCTAATGCATTGTTTGGAACTCCGTCTGTTAATAAAACAATATATCTATCAACATTTTCTTCAGTAGAAAAGTTATCATCTGCTAAAGTTAAACCTGCCTCTATATTAGTTCTTGGTCCAACATCTAGATTAGCTAAATTTGTAATTGCTGATTTTACATCATCTTGTGAATTTGTTAATTCTTGTCTTAAACTTGCATCTTCTAGTGTTCCTTCCTCTTGTCCTTTAGAAGTATCTAAGCTGGAAAATCCAACAACTCCAACTTTAACATTGCTATTTATATCAAATAATTTATCTACAAGAGAATTTGCTGAATCAATAACTGTTTGCTTTCTTGTTTTATCTCCAACATATGCTTGAGTCATACTTGAAGAATTATCTATAACAAAGAAGATTTCTACATCTTTCATTGTTTCTTCAACAGATTTTAGATTTGTTAAAGAAAGAGTAAGTGTTACAGATTTCTCGGCTTCGTTAAATTCGGTAATCCTTTTCTCGAATCTGGCAATATCTTCTACTTCAATTGTGCATACATTGTCTTCAACGACTTCTAATGTTGTATTTGCATACACACTTTGGTCAGTTTCGATTGAATTGGTTTGGGTTTCGTCTGTAGTGTTTATGACAATGTTTGATGCAAATACATTAGAACATAAACTAAAAACGAAAACAAAACATAATAAGACTATTAAAACTTTTTTTGATATTCTAATCATAATATCAACCTCCGTTAAAAAATTCTAACACATTATACTACAAAAAATGACTATTATCAATAAAATTACTTATTTTTATTTTACATTTATATTACACAATTTTTACAAAATTATCACAAGGCATTTAAAAAAAGGAAAAAATGTGATACAATTGTGCAAAATTATTATATAGAGGAGAAAGAAATTGAATAAGCAGGAGTTATTAGCAAAATGTACAAATGATGAAGATAGATTACTAGTATCAAAATTGTTAGACAAAATCGAGTTTGTAAACAAAAGAAATGCAGTGGAGTATACAGAATTTTTGGACATGAGGCAAAGACAATTATTAGAGAGAATTTTAAATGATATAAAATGCACTAATTATGTGGCTTTTGGCGGATACAAAATGGCAGAAAGAACAGTTATAATCATATATCCAAGCAAATTAGAAGAACTTTTTAAAGAAAATCAATTTGATTATAATACAGTATTAAGTGTAATAAAAATTGAACTTCCAAATGAGCTAAAGGGCATGTATTCTCATAGAAATTATTTAGGCGGAGTTATAAAAACTGGGATTAAACGAGAAAAAGTTGGAGACATTTTAACAAGTAAAGACGGAGCTGAAATGATTGTTTTAAAAGAAGCAGAAAAATATATTTTAGAAGGATTAAAAGAATTGACTAGATTTAGTAAGGCGGGTTTTGAAACGATAAAATTAGAAGAGCTTAAAGTGGAAGAGCCAAAAGCAGAAATGCTTAATATAATTATTCCGTCAATGAGAATAGACAGTATTTTATCTGAAACAATTAGAACATCAAGAGCAAAGGTAACTGGAATTATAAAAGATGAAAGAGTATTTATAAATCATGAATTAGTTACAAAAAGCTCAAAGGAAGTTAAAGAAAATGATGTGATTACAGTAAGAGGCAAAGGAAGATTTAAAGTAGGAAAAATTATAAATACCACTAAAAAAGGGAATTTGGTATTAGAAGTAGAAAAGTATATTTAGTAATTTTAAATTGAGATAAAGTAATGGAGGAAAAAAACAGTGGAATTAATTAATGGAAAAGAACTTGCTAAAAAAATTAGGGGAAAACTAAAAGAAGAGGTTGATGTTTTAAGGGGAAAAGGCATAGTTCCAAAACTTGCAGTTATTATGGTTGGAGATGATAAAGCTTCAGCAGTATATGTTAGAAATAAGAGCAAAGCATGCAGAGAGGTATGCATAGAATACGAAGAATTTTTATTAGATAGCAAAACAGAGCAAAAAGAGTTGATAGATTTAATAAAAACTCTAAATGATAGAAAAGATGTGCATGGAATATTGCTTCAAAGCCCAATACCTGCACATTTGGACATAAGGGAAGCTTTTAATACAATAGACTACAGAAAAGATGTGGACGGATTTAACCCAATAAATGTTGGCAAATTGTCGATTGGTGAAGATTGTTTTATTTCTTGTACGCCACATGGGGTAATAAAAATGCTTGAAGAATACAATATTCCAGTAGAAGGAAAAAGAGCTGTAATAATTGGAAGAAGCAACATTGTAGGTAAGCCTCTTATTCAGTGCTTGCTAAACAAAAATGCCACAGTTACTGTATGCCATTCAAGAACAAAAGAAATTGAGAAAATCACAAAAGAAGCGGATATACTTGTTGCAGCACTAGGAAAGCCTAAATTTGTAAAAGAAGACATGGTAAAAGGCGGTGTTGTTGTAATAGATGTGGGAATTAATAGAAATGAAGAAGGAAAATTGGTTGGAGATGTGGATTTTGAAAATGTTTCAAAAAAAGCATCATATATTACTCCGGTGCCAGGCGGAGTAGGACCAATGACTATTGCAATGCTTATGCATAATGTAGTAAAAGCCGCAAAAGAAATAGGGTATTAAAGTTTGATATATGTGTAATTTTATAAATATTCGGGGGCAATTTCTTAAAATTTAAGTAAGATAGATTGGAGAGATTGTTATGAATATTAAATTAAATCAAGACAAAATAAAGGTAATTGGAATAAATGAAGATGCATATCCAGAAAAATTAAGGAACATTTATGCTCCACCACAGAGGCTATATGCAGTGGGAAATTTAGAAGCACTTAAAGATAAATCAATAGCTATAGTTGGTTGCAGGGAATGCTCGAAATATGGAATGGACAATGCAATGAAATTTGGATATGAACTTGCCAAAAAAGGTGTATGCATTATAAGTGGATTGGCAAGAGGAATTGACACATATGCGCATTGGGGAGCAATAAAAGCATATGGAAAAACAATTGCTGTGCTAGGATGTGGATTAGATGTGATTTACCCAAAAGAAAATTTAGTATTATATAAAGAAATACTTAGAACAGGTGGTCTAATAATTTCAGAATATCCACTTGGAACCAAGCCTGAAAGACATCACTTTCCAGCAAGGAATAGAATTATAAGTGGTCTTTCAAATGGAGTTTTAGTAATAGAAGCTAAGAAGAGAAGCGGAACATTGATTACTGTAAATCATGCATTGGAACAGGGAAAAGATGTATATGCTCTCCCTGGAAATATTTCAAGCAGCAATTCGTATGGAACAAATGAACTCATAAAAGAGGGAGCAATACCGGTAACACATGTGAAGGATATATTCATCTAGTTAGGAACTAGATTTCTCTAAAAATTTGCAAAAATCATTGACATATTTTTAGATTATCTATAAAATATAGTTGTTAAAAATGGAATGATAGACAAATGAAAAAGTTCAAAAGAAACCTAAGGAGGAAGTATATTAATGTACACATTTAATAGGATAAAGGTAAATCCTCAGTTACCAAAGAGGATTGAAAAACTATCTGTGATAGCTAATAATTTATGGTGGTCATGGAATACAAACTTTTTGAAATTATTTAAAGAAATAGATATAGATGTTTGGGAAAGAGTTGGAAAGAACCCAGTAAAATTCTTGAAAAAGGTTTCTCAAGAAAAACTAGAGCAAGTGGCAGAAAATCAAGACTTTTTGAGACAATATGATAAATTTGCAAAAGATTTTGACGATTACATGAAGAGTAAAAACACTTGGTTTAGTAAAAAATACCCAAACAATAATGGAGATTTAATAGCATATTTTTCAGCAGAGTATGGGCTTGATGAAATTTTACCAATTTATTCAGGAGGACTTGGAATTTTATCAGGAGATCATCTAAAATCTGCTAGTGATTTAGGTGTGCCATTAATTGCAGTAGGGTTACTATATAAAAACGGATATTTTTGGCAAACTATAAATGGACAAGGAGTACAAGAAACAGAATATAAAGATTTGGACTTGGAAAACTTGCCGATAAATCCAGTTAAAGATGTTGACGGCAAAGACCTTATCATTTCTGTAGATATGCCTAAGAAAAAATTATATATAAAAGTATGGGAAATTAAAGTTGGGCGTGTAACACTTTATTTAATGGATTCAGATTTGGAAGCGAACATTCCAGAGTATAGAGATATAACAAAAACTCTATATGGAGGAAATCAAGAAACTCGTATACAGCAAGAAATAGTGTTAGGAATGGCTGGAGTTGAGCTTCTAAGAAGACTTGGTGTTAAACCTACTGTATATCACATGAATGAGGGACATTCATCATTCTTAATTTTAAAATTAATAGAAAACACAATAAAAGATAAGAAAGTCTCATTTAATATAGCTAAAGACATAGTAAGTTCAAAAACAGTATTTACAACACATACACCAGTTCCAGCTGGTAATGACATATTCCCACTAGAGCTTATGGACACATATTTTAAAGATTATTGGGAAAAACTTGGAATAGACAAACAAGAATTCTTTAATATGGGAAAGAAACCTAATGCAAGTCCAAATAGCGGATTTGACATGGGTGTGCTTGCACTAAAAGTTGCAGGAAAGAAGAATGGTGTAAGTAAATTACATGGTGCAGTATCAAGAGAATTGTTTGGAGATATTTGGCCAAATATTGCGGCAAATGAAGCTCCAATAACATATATTACAAACGGAATACACACTTGTTCATGGATTCCACAAAATATAAAAAATTTATATAATGAATATTTAGCTCCATATTGGCAAGATAACATATTTAATGATGAAGTTTGGAAAAAAGTTGATAATATTCCTGATGAAAAATTATGGAATGCTCATATGGAAAGAAAAAGAAAATTAATTGACTTAGTAAAGAAAAACACAACTCAAAGATTGCATAGATGTGGATATAGTTATCAAGAAATAGATAAAATTACATCTAAATTAAGCGAAAATGTGCTTACTATTGGTTTTGCAAGAAGATTTGCAACATATAAAAGAGCAACATTAATATTTAAAGATTTAGAAAGAATCACACAAATATTTAGTAATGAAAACAGACCAATACAAATAATTTTCGCAGGGAAAGCACATCCGGCAGATAAAGAAGGACAAGACTTAATAAAATATATTCACGAAATATCAATGAAACCACAATTTAAAGGAAAAATATTCTTGCTAGAAAACTATAACATAGCAATGTCTAGATATTTGATAAGTGGTGTTGATGTATGGCTTAACACACCAAGAAGACCAATGGAAGCATCTGGAACAAGCGGACAAAAAGCATCTGTAAATGGAGTAATAAACTTTAGTGTGCTAGACGGTTGGTGGGCTGAAGGATATAATTCGAAAAACGGTTGGTATATTGGAATAGACGATGAATATGAAAACAATGAAGTTCAAGACAAGGCGGATAGTGACGACATATACGAAACATTAGAAAATAAAATTCTTCCAACATACTATGATGTAAATAAATCAAACATACCAGAAAAATGGATAAAAATAATGAAAAACTCAATAACATCAACAGGTGGAAGATTTAGCACATCAAGAATGGTAGTAGACTATGTAGAAAAATTATATATGCCATTATGCAATTTATATAACAAATACTATAGTGAATTAGACAAAGTTACAGAATTAAACAGCTGGAAAGAAGACTTATTTAGGAATTGGGATGATATAAAAATATCTCAAGAAAACAACTTGGACAATGTTTCTGTAGATGCAGGAAATTACATAGATGTAAAATGTAAAGTTACATTGCCAAACATCTCTGTTGATAATATACAAGCTCAAGTCTATTATGGAAGAATAGAGGACAATGGCGTTGTAGACGATATACAAGTTATTCCAATGGAATTAGAAGATGAAGACAAAGAAAACAAGGCATATACATATACAGCGAAAATAAAGCTGGTAAATGGCGGAGAATATGGTTATACATTTAGAGTAATGCCAAAGCACGAAATGATACTAGACCCAGAAAACTTAAACCTAATAAAATGGATTTAAATTTCTGGGGCAAGGGGACGGAGCATTTGTCCCAGAAATGGGACAGGGGGACAGACCTTCCGGCTCAGAAGTGAAATATGATGAAAGATTAGAGAGTAGTTGTAAGAAAGAGCATAATCTATAATACATAAATAGATATAATAAAAAAACACAAATGTGAAAAGGAGGAATGAACAATGGCAGAAGAAAAACAAGAAGGATTAAATGCTGTTATAAAAGAAGAAAAGGCAGAAAAGAAAGCTAAAGATAAGAAAAATACATTTACATTAATTTACATATTAGTAGGAATATTTATAATAGCAATACTAGCATTATTTATATTTGCATATATGATGTCTAGATAATGATGTTTAGAAAAGAAAAGCCGTGAACAAAAGGGACATTCCAATTTGTTCACGGCTTTTTTTATTAAATATTGTGACAAGGAGTGTCCCAAATGTCCAAGAACTTGGACGAAAAGGAGTGTCCCTTTTGACCAAGGTCTAGCTAATAATAAATCATATAATCTATTTCCGGGAATATGCAATCTATTTCATTTATATTCTCCAAAAATTCTTCATCTATTTTTTCATCGGTTATTTGATAATATAATTTTGTAAATCTACCTATATGGTCTTTAATTCGTTTTTTTGCATAATCGACCATAGTTCCATTTGTAATAATAAATAGCCAATCACTGCTTTGGGCAAGGAGTAATTCTCTAGCACATTGATTTAATGCTTTTCTTCTTAAAGAATCCTCTGGCTCATTTGGGTATAGATGTGCAAGTTCAACCATACGATTTCCTGCAACATGTAAATGCCTATGTGCGTAATCATTGGTTTGGTTAAGCCATACTTCGCTATAACCATTTGCGCCCCAGCTTGATCTACAAGGTGTAGAAACCTGCATTAGTGGGTATTTATCAATATATTCGCTTGGGGTAATTAATTTAAAATTACACTCATCATAGTAAATTTTCTTAAATAAAATATATAACCAGTATGGACCTTCATACCACCAGTGACCATAAAGTTCGGCATCATAAGGGCATAAAATAATAGGTGGATTGGCTGTGATATTAGAAAGTTTTTCAATCTGAGCACTTATAAAAACGAAAAAATGTCCTGCTTGTTTTTCTGCAGAATCTTTCGCCCACTGAATATTGTAATAATCTTTTTCGCAATCTTTACCTGTTATCCTATGATATTTTATACCAGTATGAACTCTTGCTCCATTTGATGCAATATATGGTTTAATATAGTCGTAATCAGTATCATAACCAATATCTCTATAAAATTCTCTATAATTAAAATCTCCAGGGTAACCATTAATAGAACTCCATACTTGCCTTGAAGATTCCATATCTCTACCAAATGCAATAACTCCTTCAGGAGAAACAATTGGAGCATATGTGCCGTAAACAGGAGTTGGGTCAGCATATAAAATGCCGTGTGATTCTGTAATAATGTAGTCTATGCCAAATTCTTTTAAATACTTATCTGCTTCTGGTACATAGCCACACTCTGGTAGCCAAATTCCACGAGGTTTTTTACCGAAATATTTTTCATAAGTTTGAACTCCTACTGCAATTTGTGCTTTTACAGTTTGTTCTGTAATATATAAAATAGGGAAGTAGCCATGTGTTGCACCACATGTTATAATTTCTAAAACACCAATATCTTGGAAATGCTTAAAACCTTGTATTAAATTGCAATTATATACATCTTTAAAAACATGTAAATCGTGAGTATATCTCTCTAAATAATATTTTGAAAGTTCGTTTAATCTCGAGTCATATTTTGTTCTAACCACTTCTTTTTCGCATAATTCTATATGTTTCTTCAAATACTTAATATATCTTTCTTGTAGCAACTTATTATCCAACATATTAAGAAGAGGGGGAGTAAGTGACATTGTAATTCTAAAGTCAACTTTTTCCTCCTCTAATTTTTGAAAGTTTAATAAAAGTGGTATATATGTTTCAGAAATAGCTTCGTATAACCATTGCTCTTCTAAATAATCTTCACTTTCAGGATGATGGATAAATGGTAAATGTGCATGTAGAACAAAACTTACATATCCTTTTTCTTTTGTCATATATATTTTCACCTTTCTTAGTATATATTTTTGTATGATTAGTTTAAAACCAAATTAACTATATTTCTTTTAGTTACAAACGAAACCTACCAAGTTCAATTTATTTAAAAGTAGAACTATTTGAAGAAGAAAGATTAAGCTTAATATTCTCTTTATATAGCTCATCTATACTTATTTCGCCTTCATATAATTCTTTATATATCTCGTATATATCATATACTTTGCCAATATTTTTAATAAATGAAAGAGATGAAATTTCTTTTTCTTCTACAAAATTATTCTTTATATTTCTAAAGAAAACAGACTTGCCAAGCCTATCAAATAAAATATGGTTATTTGGCATTTCCATATCATTTGAATTTGAAACATGAACAAAATTATCAATATTTGTATTTGCATAAATAGGTCTTCTGCCGAGTTCAACAACATAATCGCAATCTGCATCATTTACATGAAGGTACCAACTGTTAGCAAAATCGTTTATCTCAACCTCAAACGAATAATTCATAGTTTTATTCGTGACTATCAATACAGGCTTTGTGTTATTAAAGAAATCATCTCCATATTTTTCAGAATATGAAGCTCTGTCAGCATCTGATATATCCCAGTAAATGAACAATGTTGTTGGGGTTTGAGCTAAGATTTTCACAGTTGTTTCATTATATCTATATGGTAAATCGTAATATTCTACGCTAGAAAGAAAAGTTTTTGCATCTATCGAACCGCTAGTTTTTTTAGCTTTGGCTGAGGGTGTACTTTTAGATGTAGTAGCTTTCTTGGTAGTAGTTTTCTTAGTAGTGGCTTTTTTAGCAGTAGCCTTTTTAGTAGTGGCACCCTTAGTAGAAGAACTTCTACTATTTTTAGAAGCCCCACTTTTAGAAGAACTACCTTTAGCAGTTTTAGTTTTAGATGTTGAGGTTATTGTTTCTTTCTTGCCTTTAGTAGCCTTAGAAGTGGTACTTGCTGCTTCTTTTTTAGCAGTCTTTGCAGAACCAATTTTGGCAGATTTCTTCGTAGCTTTTGCAGAATTTACTTTACTCTCAGTTATTTCTATTATTTGATTATCTTGCTTATTTAATTCATCTTTAGATTTTCTTGGCATCTCTTCCTCCGTAAAATAAAATATTCTAATATATAATATATCAAATA
>CALXZF010000014.1 GCA_944393165.1 uncultured Clostridia bacterium | reverse complement strand
CTTATTGTGTTTTTTTATTATAATCTTATATTATCTGTTATTTCGATTTCTTTAAATAAAACATTCTTTACTTTCTCTCCTGTTATTTCATAGAATAAAAAGTCGTGAACATTTTGTCCTGTTATTTCTTGTGTCCAAAAATCATGTACTTCTTGGAAAACTTTTTCTTGCTTTGGTGTTAATTCAAGTTTTATGTCTTGGCATAGAAAATTTCTTATTTTTGTCCACACGCTAACTTCTGTTGGCAAATTACTTACATTTACACGATTTTCCATAATATATTTCCTCCTTCGTGGTCATAATAATATTTATTACCATATTTATACTACATTTTTTTTGAATAATCAAGTAATTCATTTGCTTTTTTTGCAAACTATCCTTAAACTCCGCTTATACAAACACTTTCAGGATTATTACATTTTTGTTACAGTTTTATTACAGTTCTGTGACATGATGTATTGCCCTATATTTCCATTTGGCTTCCTAAAAAGCTAGCAGCTGATTGTACCACTTTTTGTTCAACTTCTGACATTTTTGTTCCTCTGTCTTTCGCCAAAAGTATTACTGCTCCTATTGTGTCCCCATCAGAGATTATTGGATATACTACTTGAGAATTATATCTTCTTTCTTTATTGTCATTCTTAGTTATTGGTACTGATACATCATTATTCTCTTTGCTTGTATATCTTTCTTTATCTTCCATTATCTTCTCTAATTCAGTACTTACTCCTTGCTCTAGGAATTCTTTTTTAGAGCCCCCAGATACTGCAATTACTGTATCTCTATCTGTAATGCATGCTATATGACCTGTTGTTTTAGCAAGAGTTTCAGCATATTCTGTTGCGAACTCCGACAACTCTCCAATAGGAGAATATTTTTTTAATATTACTTCTCCTTCTTTATCTGTAAATATTTCTAGAGGGTCTCCCTCTTTTATTCTTAAGGTTTTGCGTATCTCTTTTGGTATAACTACTCTACCCAAATCATCTATTCTTCTTACAACTCCGGTTGCTTTCATATTTTTCCTCCTTTTAAATTTTATGTCTATTCTTATTATTACAAAAGAGGAAAAATTTATACATGTTTTTTTAATTTTTTAAAATACAACCGATAACCAGTTACAATTCCAGCTATTTTTTGGGCAAAGAAAGGTCTCTGGTTAATAAGGTAATTTCCTTCTTCTAAGCTTGTTCCACACTTTCTGTTTTATTATACTCTGCTATCACATTTCCATGTTCATCAGCAAAATCTTGTAGAATAACTAATTTTATTGTAGGTTCTTTTCCGTCTATATAATCATCCATGACTTGCTTTAATTTGCTTAAGTTTGGTAATTCATCTTTCAATTTCTCACCATATCTTTTTGCTCTATCTAATAATTTTTCTTTTATTGTTACTATGTCTTCATTACTTGCACAAGATATTCTTTGGAACATTTGGAACACATCATAATATCTAAAAATTGGTACTTGCATGCATTCTTTATCAAACTTGTCATAAAATTGTTCCATTTTCATTGGGATATATTTGAATATTTCTTCTGCTTTTTCTTTATACATTTTTTCTTTTAGCTGTGCATTTATGTTGTTAAAGTGCTTCAAAATTTCTTCCATATCCTCTGTTTTATCTTCTTCTATTGCTAAGCTTGCAAGCTCTTCTTCAACATTTGGGCAATAACTTGATGTTAATGAAGATACATTCATTCCATTTAGGAAAATGCTTTTAATTGTTTTCATGTCATAATCTATAAGGCCTTTTCTTACAAAATGCGCAAAATATGCAAAAAGTTTTACTACATTTATAAGTTCAATTCTGCCATATTTAACATCATCTATAACTTCTGTTACGACGCCATTAAATTGGTCATCTGATATTTTCCAAGATTCTTCTGTAAGAAGTCTTTTATATCCTGGCAATTTATCTGTATCGACAGTATTTATAATTGCCTCCATGTCTTGTTTAAACACTTTCATATCAAATATACGGGTACGAACATATAGTTCTATAAATTTAAAGAATCTATATTCCGCTTTGAAATTATAGTAATAATTGTTATCGAATTCTTTAATATAAAATTGTCTGTTATCCATAAATACTCTTGATGATACAAGTATTGCTTTATATTCTTCATTATTATTTATATTAACAAATTTATCTTTTGTGATTTTTCCTGCTTTTATTTCGAATGATATTGCTATTGTGAATATAAGCATTGTTTGTAGCACTCTATGGTTTGTATTTGGATAAGATTTATTTACCATGTCAAATATTTTTTTAAAATTGGTTAAAGAGTGCTTCAAAATTCTTAAATTTCTTGTTCCACTTTTATTAAATGTAGATATAATTAAATTTGTATTTTCTCTTAAAAACCTAATTAAATCAGGATAATTTTCATATCTCATCAAAAGACCATTTATAATATAATTGAATTCTGGTTGATACTCAAAAGTTTCTCCAATTAATTTTTCTTTTATTCTTTCATAATCATTTGCTTTATCAAAAACATATTCAATTGTATCTCTAATTCTCTCAACCATTGGCTTATCTGTTTTTATATTAAGTTTATTTTCTTTGTCCAAAAGATATGTTGCAATAAATGTTTTCATTTCCAAATTGCTGTTTTTTAGCTTGGTTGATAATTCTTTTTCATTACATATAATTATTGTTTTTATATGGTCATGCTCAACAAAATTATTTATATATCCTAAGATATCTATAACATCTACATTTGCTCTTTCCAAATCATCAAAGCAAAGCACTTTGTCATCTGTAGAGAAGAATTGGCCATAATCTATTCTGTCTCCATTTTGCGTTACTCCAAAGAAATTAGCCATATCTAGTCCAGTTTTAGCATACTCTGGAATATTTTTTACTCCACTTGCATCCATATATTTTTTTAAGTTTTTATCCATTAATTGAGTAGTTTCAATGAATATTTTTTTGCTTATTTCTTCTAAGTTGGAAATACCATATAAAGACATGTAAATAGCTGTATATCTTTTGCCATTTAATTGCATAGATTCAATTTTTGGTTTTATTTTATTATTCCAGAAATATGTTTTTCCGCTTCCCCATTCACCATTTATCATTATTGCATAATCGGTATAATCTGACCTGATATAGTCTAATATGCTTTCTACTAAATCTTCCATTTGTTTCTCCTTTCATGTGTTTATTTAAATTGTTTCTTGTGTAAAACTTGCGCTTATTATCTATTTTGCCATATTTTCGATATAACCATGTGTTAAATTATATTTAGAATTTCTTATTAATCTTTCGCTAAAGTTAATATTCCTATTTTACTTGGGCTCGCTTTTTTTAATTCTTCCACACAAGCACAAACTGTAGAACCAGTTGTATATATATCGTCAAAAACTAGCACTTTTTTATTTTGTATTTTATCTAAATTATGTATTTTGTATACATTTTTTGCATTCATCATTCTTGATTTTTTATTTAATGTACTTTGTGGTACATTATTTTTTGTTTTGATTAATACATCTGTATACATACTTATTCCTACTATTTTAGAAATTCTCTTAGAAATAAGTTCACATTGATTGTATCCTCTTTTCCTCATTCTTTTTTTATGTATCGGAACTGGAATAATTATATCATAAGATTTAATAAAATCCAAAGCTTTTTTATTTTTTACAATAATTTCACAAAATGTTTTGTATAAGTATGATTTGTCGTTAAATTTATATTGTATAATTGCTTTTCTTATTATATCCTCATACTTTAAAATATGCATTTTTTCAATACTTTCATTTCTCTTAAACTGCAAATTATCATTTATCATGTATTTTTCTAGCAATTTTCCACATTCTTTGCACAAGTAGCCTTCTCCTAATTTACCACATATTCCACAACAAGGTAAAAAAATATATTCGAGAGCTTTTTCTAGAAAGTTCATAAATTCCTCCTATTTATTTGCCCCCGAATATTTTAATTATCTATTTTTAATTTGTATGCTAGTCCAGTGTTTCTCTTTTTATTATCACTATTGTTTATCATAAAATCAATTATGTTTTTATTTCCAATGATTATTAATAATTTTTTTGCTCTAGTCATTCCTGTGTATAAAAGATTTCTTGTAAGAAGCATTGGTGCAGTTTGAGAAATTGGCATAATTACCACATCAAATTCACTTCCGCTGTGCTTTATGTACAGTTATTGCATATGCATGCTCTATTTGCTCTAATTCATTAAAACCATACCATACTTCTTTGTCGTCATCAAATTTAATTCTTACTTGTTTATTAAAATCATCAATGTTACATATTGTTCCAAACTCACCATTAAATACACCACTTCCGCTTTCAAATTTAGGTTCTTTCTTCTCCCAATATATATCATAATTGTTTTTCACCTGCATAATCCTGTCGCCTTCTCTAAAAGTGCTGTCTCCAAATTTTCTTTCCTTTTTAGTTTCAGCTTGCGGATTAACAGTTCCCTGTAATATTTTATTTAATTCCTTAGTACCCAATTCGCCTTTTTTAGTTGGTGTTATAATCTGTATGTTTTTGAAGAAATCGTAATCCCCATAATTTTTAAGTCTTTCTCCGCTTAAAGTAATAACATTATATAATATTTTGTCTTTATTTTTCTCGTCCACAAAGAAAAAATCTTCTAAGTATTCTTCATCTTTTACTTCCTCCTTAGTTAAAAATCCCACTCCTTCATTTACTCTATGGGCATTAACAATTATTTTGCTTCTTGCTGCTTGTCTAAAAATTTTATTTAAAGTTATAGTTGTAATCTCTTTTGATTCAATAATATCTTTAAGTACATTTCCAGGGCCAACAGAAGGAAGCTGATCAATATCTCCAACCAGAACTAATTTAGTCCCTTTATAAAGAGCTTTGCATAAATAATTCATTAAGAATAAATCGACCATTGAAGTTTCATCCACAATAACAATATCTGCATCAATCGGTGCAACTGCAATTTCTGTGTTAAAGCCTTGATTGTCATCAGAAAATTTACCTATTTCTAACAATCTATGTAAAGTTTTTGCTTCTTCACCTGTTGTTTCAGTCATTTTTTTAGCAGCTCTTCCTGTTGGTGCACAAAGTACAGGCTTCATGCCATTGTTTTTATAAATGTCAATTATAGTTTTTATTATAGTTGTTTTTCCAGTACCTGGCCCTCCAGTTATAACACATACATTATTCTCGTTAACTGCTTTTATTGCTTCAATTTGTTTTTCAGATAGCTCTATGCTTGATTTTTTCTCGAATAGCTTTAATTCTTTATCAAATCCTTTAATCTCTTTTATATTTCTGTATTCATTAAGTGATATTAATCTACTTGCCACATTTTCTTCAGCTTCATAGTATTGGCGTAGGTACACCCACTCAGTGTCATCTCTTTCTTCCAAGACAATATCTTCTTTAGCTTTCATATTTATTATGCAATCTTCTATATCATTCTCGCTTACATTTAACAATTTTTGCACAAAGTCAACTAAACTTTCATATCTAGTACAGCAATGGCCATTGTATGTCATAAGAATTAATGCATGTTTTACTCCGCTTCTAATACGCTTCTCATTGTTATATTCTATTCCCATATTTAAAGCCATTTTATCTATTTGAGCGAAATTCACTCGCGCTACCAAATCAATTAATAAATATGGGTTAGCTTCAATCTCGTCCATGGCATTTACGCCAAGTGTTTTATATATCTTTTCTGCATTTTGAGGTCCTATACCAAACTTGTCCAAAAATCCTACCAACTGCCAAACTTCCCAATTTTCTATAAAAGTATTTGCTATTTCTACTGCCCTTTCTTTAGTTATTCCTTTAATTTGAGCAAGTTTTTCAGGTTCGAATTTAAAAACATTTAGTGTATCCTCACCAAATGTATCAACTATATGCTTAGCGGTTGCAGGTCCTACGCCTTTAATTCCGCAATTAGCCAAATATCTTTCTAATGCTTTGGTGGTTTGTGGCATTTTTTTCTCAAAAGTATCTACTTTAAATTGTCTTCCATACTCTTGATGCTCAACGAATTTTCCTATAGCTTTGAGGGTATCACCTATATTAACAAACGGTAAATACCCAACTACTGTTATTTCATCATCTAAATACTTAATATCTATATCAGGTTCAATATCTAACCCTATTTGCTCCATACCATTTAGTTCATGCTTTTTTTCTTTTTTTCTGTCAGCTTCCATTGCTTTTTTGTCAATTTTCAAAACAGCAATACAATAGCTATTTAATTCATTTTTATATATAATCTCGACAACTTCTCCCTGTAATTCCAATCTATAGTACCTCTTTTTTGTTTTTATTTAAAACTCTACATATTAGTAAAATTAGCATGTATATTTCTCGACAACACCACCATAACTCTAAATATTTCACAACATATTTATATGGTTACATTGCTAATTTTTTCTAATTTTCATAATCATTATAACATTACATTGCATTTATTACAAGACTTTTAAACATTATGAACTAGTCACAACTTTTAAACATTATGAACTAGGCTTGTTTTATTTATTGTTACTATTCAATGCTTAT
>CALXZF010000013.1 GCA_944393165.1 uncultured Clostridia bacterium | reverse complement strand
TATATTCATCATCAAAAGAATCCATCACATGTTCTGCAAATGTAACCTTAAATCCTTCCTCTTCTAAACGTTTTGTTGCAAGTTCTATACAGTCTTTTCCTAAAATTTTCATACTTCTAGAAGGTGCGATCACTCGAATTTCATCACCTTTCTTTAATTTTTCTGGTATGATTGTTTTCATAAAAAATTCCTCCTTTATATATTTATTTCTTTTGGCATATATGTAATACATGTGTACTATATCCCATTAAATCCTTTCTTTCACAAGTTGCCAAATGGTATTTAATCCATTCTTCAAATTCTTTTTCGTTTAACTGATCAATATAGATTTGCATTGCTTGTGCAATTCCATCTGTTGCAACTTCATGTAAGCAAATCGTATTGGTATGTTCCATCATTTCTTCAAAATCCTTCATCAAAAATAAATTAAAAATTTGCTCTGGAGCATTCACTAATCTAAATTTTTCATCATGTTTATCTTTATATTCTAATAATTTATGTTCTAGTAATAAAACCTTTAAAACAACTGCATCATTTGTGATATATGCAAAATAGATAAGCCCTCCTCGTTTGGTAACTCGAATCGCTTCTGCAATTGCTTTTTCTTGTTCTTCTTTTGTAAATAGATGATACATTGGTCCTAATACAAGTGTGATATCAAATGTTTCATCTTTAAACATACTTAAGTCAACTGCATTTCCTTGATGTACTTTTATCTTCATGTTTTCTTCTATTCCTTGTTTTAACTTTTCTATATTTTCTTCTACCAATTCTACTGCAGTTACATCATAACCCTGTTTGGCATAATACAAGGAATAAGCACCAGTTCCTGCTCCAACTTCTAATATTTTGTCATTCTTTTTCAAGTATTTTTCTATATATTTTGTAGTTGTAATAAATTCTAATCTATTATGATTGGATTTTTTGAATCTGTTTTCTTCTTTATACTGATTATAATATGTTTTCAATATTTTATCTACCTTTTCCATAAATATTTCCCCCTTATTTTAATATACAAAAAACCTTGCTAAAGAAATCTTTGTATTAAGACTCCTCCAGCGAGGTTAAATTCTGCTTTCTGTGTAATAACCTTTGGTTATTTCATACCGCTCGAGTTTTATCTAGGTATGCTCTTAATGTTTTACTATTTTATCATGTTATTTCATATTTGTCAAATAATTTATGTATACTTATATTTGCTCTTCTCTACTTTTTTTTTGATATTCTGCTTTAGCTTCATCAAATATTCCTAATATTTTATCTCTTATTACTTCTTGAGAATATGTTTCTTCTGTATATTGTGCAATTGCATCATTATCAAATTCTAATTTCTTATCACAAATATCTATAACTGAAGCACTTAAAGCATTTACTGTTCTCATGTACTTATTTAAATATGTATTTAGTATATGTTCATCTATATGTAACTCTTGAGATTTTTCCTTTATAAATTGTGCTTGTTCATTCTCATTGTCAATCATAGAATATATTGTAGTCATTTCATCTAATTCTTCTTTTCTTTGATCATCTAATTCATTAGGTCTATCTGGTAATGGTGGTATTAAAACCCCTAGTTTTGTTACATAACTTTTTGACTTGTCAGCTAAATCTTCTTTATTGACATTTAATATTCCCGGTATTCCTCCTGAATTTGTTGCAATTACAGGATGTCCACAAGATGTTCCTTCTATAACAACTAATCCAAAAGGTTCATTTCTTGATGGTATTAATGAAACATCAGTTAAATTTTGTAATTTACAAATTACATCATGATTTTTTCTTCCAACAAAATGTGTATGTTTCAATCCTAAAGTTTGTGCTTGTTTTTTTAATTTATCATCTAAAACTCCAGAACCAACAATTATTGTTTCTATTTTTTTACCCTTATATCCAGCATCTTCTTCATAAATTTTAACAGCATCTAGTAAAGCATCAATGCCTTTAAAATCTGCAAATTTACCAACAAATAATACCATATTATCATAATCAACATTTTGTTGACCTATTAGTTGTGGAATGATTTCTTCTCTTTTAATACTCTTGTCTTGATAAAACACCTTAGCATCATATCCATTTTCTAATAGTCTAACTCGTTCTTCATTTTCAGGGAACAACTGATTAAACATTTCTTCTTGTGCATCAGAAATTACAATAATTCTTTCTGATTGTTTTGCTGATTTTTCCGCTTCTCTTCTATACATTTCATATAGTGTTTTAGAATCATATAAATCAATTAATTCTCTTAATTCTGCTTTAGTAACATCTATCTTTTTAGATTTTATAGCTGCTTTTAATTCTCTCATAGTTTCAGCATTTGAAGTAGATCTTTTATATATTTCCTCAACACTTTTTACATTACTTAGCCCTTTTCTATCTCCAGATTGCTCTAATTGTTTTTTCTTTTCCGCAATTTGTTCTTCTACCTTTTCTAGTTTTTCTCCAGCTTTTATATAGCCCATTAAATCTGTTCCATGTATTGTAAGTGCGACTGGTTTGTTAAAATTATTACAAATGCTACTTGTTAACCAATTGTGCTGAGCATGTATAATATCAGGGTTAAATTTTTTAACTTCTTCCCTAATAGCTTTTTCAAAAGCTTTATTGTATGCTTCTATTTCTTTTAAACCAACATTCCAAAAATTAGCTGTACTTTCTGTATGTGTAGTAAACATTAGATAATTAAATGGACATTGTCCTTCTATTTTTTCTGGATTTTCAGTTTCTGCTGTAAATGGTACTACATGATATCTTACACCATCTAGTTTATCAAAATCTGTTCTATTATTACCTGTTATAATAACAACCTCGTTACCATTTTCAACATAAGATTTTGCTTGTGTAGTTATCAAAGCTCCACTTCCTGCACCATGTGTTGGAAAAGCAGTTACAATTAAAATTTTTTTCTTACTTTTACTATTCTTTTTTTCCATAGAAATATCTCCTAACAAAATATGTATTACATAACATATTCTAACATCTTTACCTAAAAAAAGCAATGGGAAAATCTCGCTTCGCGAGAACTTTTCTCTACCTTTCTTAAAGAAGCATAGAGATTTTTCCTATACCATAAAAAATAGGCAAGAAACTTTCCTCACCCATTTTTCATCAAATCACTTGTGTTTTAGTTTTCTGTCTAAGAATACAAAAATATATGATACTACTAAAATTAATAAGGCAATTATAATAATGGATTTTAAAACACCCATATATCCTATTTGGTTATAATCCAAAAATATATATGCAAAATCTCTTGAGCCACCAATTCCATAAAAGCTACCTCCTCTTGCACTATATGAATATACATATATTACATAGCTTAATGGTAGGAACAACCATATAATTGGATAATAGTACTTAAAATTACCTTTTTCATCAAATAGCACATAATCTAATAAAACCAAAACTGGAGATATGATATGTACTAAAAGATTAGCCCAATATCTTTCTGTTTGTATTGCATATGATACATCCATATGAAAATTATTAGGTGCTAGTGCTATCTGATATGTAATTCCTGTAATTAATATTACAATAATTGATCCACCTTTTAATAAGTAATAAATGTTGCTTGTCCGATAATCATTTTTTAAGATAATAGCAATAATAATACCCAAAAACATTACCAAACAAACAATATTACTTTGAAGTGTGTAATATGATAGAATAGCACTAATTGATGTTGTATGCACCACATTCAAAAGTATTCCAGCAAGAAGGCTTATTATCACAAGTAATTTAAAAATAATAGAAACTGTTCTTTCTTTCATAGTGCCTGCCTCCTTTTTATATTCTCATTATATACTGTTTTCCTCAGAATGTAAAATAAAATCACTGATAAATCCAGTGATTTTATTTAATTTCTATATAATATTTGTTGTCTCATATGTCTATACAGTTTCCTAATATACAATTTTATTCTACAGGATTTACTATCTTTTCATTTTGAGAATAACTTAGGATATCTTTTCTTCTATAAATAGATAATACCAATGCTAAACATACCATATTCATGATTAATCCTGTTCCACCATAAGAAATAAATGGCAATTCAAAACCTGCTTCAATCCATAAATTTAAATTCATTAAAACATTAAATATACTCTGCAAAATGAATAAACAAGAAATGCCAATAATCATCATTTTTCCATAAGTATCTTTTACTTTAATAAAATTAATCATTAATTTTATTGAAATGAATATAATTGTTACAAGCAATAAACCTGCTACTATCCATCCATAATGTGCCAGAATGGAAATAAAAGCATATTCTGTCCCTTCATCAAATAGCTCCAGTGCATTACTCATATCCTCTGCTTCACCAAAGATACTTGCAGAATCAATGATTAATTTTCTATTTATTCCTAACCAACCAGCTCCTGCTGGATCACTTTCTGGATAAAATGATACCATAATTC
>CALXZF010000012.1 GCA_944393165.1 uncultured Clostridia bacterium | reverse complement strand
GAATCCATTTTTGATAATAGAGTTTAGCTCTTTATCTAATCTTTCTTGTACTAAGTCTGGAAGTGGGTCTCCATATAATTCATGCGCTTTATTATATGCAATATCTTTTATTGTTTGTTCGCAACCGTCAATATGTGGTGGACATTTTTCAGGAGAAATCGGGCTTATTTTTTCGCACATATCCGCAATTTTATTTGTATTTGTTACAACTACTTCATACGCTTTTTCTTCTCCCAAATATTCGAATTCTTTTAACATTTCTTCTGTTGTTCGTAAATACAAAGGTGCTTGTTCATCTGCGTCATCATAGCCCTGACCTGCCATTAATATTCTTCTGTAAATTTCGTCTTGTGGATCCATAAAATGTACATCACAAGTTGCAACTACTGGTTTTCCTAATTTGTCTCCAAGCTCAACTATCTTTTTATTTATATCTTCCAAAGCTTTTGTGTCTGGCACAGTTCCATTACGCATCATAAACATATTATTTCCAAGAGGCTGAATTTCAAGATAATCATAATCTGCAGCAATTGCCTCTATTTCCTCATCAGTTTTTCCTGCCACAATAGCTCTGTATATTTCCCCTTGCTCACATGCACTTCCTAGAATCAACCCCTCTGAATACTTTTTATACAAAGATTTTAAAATACGAGGTTTTTTATAAAAATAATTTACATGTGAATATGAAATCAATTTATACAAATTTTTTAATCCCACATAATTCTGTGCCAAAATAATTGCATGATATGTAGGAAGTCTTCTAAAATCTGTATTTCCTGCACAGAGTCTATCTATATCTTCTATCTTTTTTGCTCCCTTTTCTTTAAGCATATCAATCATCACATTAAAAACTTTTACTGTTGTATCAACATCATCCAAAGCTCTGTGTGCAACTTCCACTTTTATACCTAGATTTTCAGCAATTATTCCTAACTTAAACTTTTTATAAGTTGGAAATAATTCTTTTGCTAAACGCAATGTATCAATATATGTATTATCTAATGTATAACCAAGTTCTTTCGCATTATATTTTAAAAATCCAATATCAAAATCTGCATTGTGTGCGACTAATACACTGTCACCTATAAACTCTAGCATTTTTGGAAAAACTTTATCTATAGTTTCTGCATCTTTTACCATATCATCTGTAATGTTGGTAACTTCTACAACTCTTTGAGGAATAGGCTTTTCTGGATTTACAAAACATGAAAACTCGTCTAAAACTTCGCCATTTTTTATTTTCATAATTCCAATTTCTGTTATCTTTTCTGTTCTAAATGAAAATCCTGTAGTTTCCAAATCTAGCACACAATATGTAGTATCTAAATCTTGTTTTTTAGGGAATGATACGACTGGTGTTCTATCAGGTGCTAAATATGCTTCTACTCCATAAATTACTTTCAAATCTGGATTTTTTTCACAGAAATGATGTGCTTCTGGGAATGCTTGTACAACTCCATGGTCTGTTATAGCTATTGACTTCATTCCCCATTTTACAGCTCTTTTTAGTAATTCAGTAGCTGATGTGATTCCGTCCATTTGGCTCATCTGTGTATGCATATGTAGCTCCACTCTTTTTACTTTTGCATCATCTTTTCTAGTTTCTCTTTTTAAGCCAGTGCTTTCTATAATTACATTTGCAATAACACCAAGTTCTTTTGAGAAAGGATCAAATTGAGCCGTTCCTTCTAGTTTTACGCCTTTTGCACTTTTCAATCTTCCAATTAATTCTTTTGATTTGTCGCCTTCTGAGAAGACTTTACAAGTAATAGTACTGCTTCCGTCAAACAAATCAAACATAACCAAAACTTTACCACTTTTTAATTCTCTTGAATCTATATTTAATATTTCACCGTCTAATTGAACTTTTCCACTATCAACACTTAAATCTATTATTTTAACTAATTGTTCTTTTAATTTTAAACTTCTTCCATATATTAATGGAGTATTCTCTTGTTCTTGTGGCACTTCTATTGACACACTTACATCTTGTGAATTGTTGGTGTCGCTTGCCTTTTCCGCTTTGCTTTGCATTTTAGCTTTTTTGTGTTTTGTTTCTTCGTAAGATTCTTCGCCTTTTTCTTCTCTTTCTTGCTCTGCCATATATTGTGCCTGCTTTATGGCTTCTTGCTCTAGCTTAATGGCATGTTCCATATACTCTTGAATTGCATTTTCAGAAACATTTTCTTCAAACACAACTGTATACTTCAAACCATATATATTACTAATTATATTTGATAATATTTCATCAAATTTTTTTGCTTGTAATACTGATTTGCCTTTCATGACCATATTTACAATTATTTTGTTGTCATTTATCTCAATTGTACTGTTTCGCAAAAAAGCTTTGCTTAATGGATGTTTATGGGCCATATAGCATATTATTAAATTCCACTCTTTTTGTATGTCTACATCTATCTTTTTACTATATTCTATTTTTACATCTGCTTCAAATATATTGAATCTCTTTTTTAAATATTGTTCAAACCCATATATATCCTCTATTTTTATAAATTCGTCAGCTGTAATAATTAATTCCAACTTGTTAGTCTTTTTAAACAAATTGATTGACTTAATTTTACCAACATTTAGCGAAAAACTATTTGAATCATAATCTTTAAAAATTTCTTTTATTGTTTTTTCCATAGTTTATTCCCCCGATTAAACAATGTTTCATGTTATGTTCTATAGATTACATTTCCTTAAAATAATCTTCCCACATCATTAAAAGCCACATAAACAGATAAAGTTATTAATACCAAAAATCCAAGCATCTGTAGCTTTAGCTCAAAATTCTCTTTTAATGGTTTCCTTCTAATTGCTTCAATTATATAAATTAAAATTTTTCCTCCGTCAAGTGGTGGAAATGGAAGTAAATTTGTAACACCTAATGACATTGATATCAAAGCCATTATATAGAAAAAATCAAAAAATGTACTTGTTTGTGCTACCACCCCAGAAATGCCAATTGGTCCCATTAAATTGTCTACTGTAACTCCTCCTGTGAAAAGAAGCTTTATGCTCTCCCACATTGCCATAATAAAGTTGCCTGTAGAGCCAATTGCAGTAAACAAACTACCAGTAGCAATTGCAATTAAAACCACATATAACAAAATTGCAAATATAATATTTACTAGTCCTCCAGCAGCAACTACAGCAATCCTTTTAGGAATACTCGCTTTACTAAAAGAGCCTTCATCTTCCGAACGCTCTTCTTCTCCAAGCATGCTTACATATCCTCCTAAAGGTATCAGCCTTATGGCATACTTGGTTTTATCGGTTTCTTTTTTCCATATAAGTGGACCAAATCCTATCGAAAACTCATTTACTTTTATTTTGCATAGTCGTGCTGCCAAAAAATGACCGCTTTCATGTATTAAAACCAGAAACCCTAATATTATAATTATTTTCAAAGCCGCAATAATAAAACTCATACACACATTCCTTTTTATATAATAAGCAATTACAATATTTAATCACTATTCTATTTTGTGTAAACAATGTATTTTTAAATTTGTGGTTTGAAGTGCTTAAGGTGGGGACCAACAAGTTACAAACTGTTATGCGAAAAGAATTGGAGCATTTACAGTTTGTATGCAGTTGGGGGCCGAAAACCATAAATTTAAAAACACATTGTTTACGCAATAGAAAAACTAGTGAACAATAACTATTATATTACATATATTTTAAATTATTCTTTTTCACATTATACTAAGTAAAAAATATGCAAATGGTAAAATAAATAATACACTATCTATTCTATCTAAAATTCCTCCATGCCCTGGTATTAAATTACTAAAATCTTTTATTCCACAATGTCTCTTAACACTAGAAGCTGCCAAATCTCCTATTTGACTAATTATACTTAAAAATACAGATATTCCAAATGCATACAAATAGCTAATATTTAAATTCCATACATTGTTGCAAACTACAGTATAAAGCATTACCAATAATATTGAGCCCAATATTCCTCCAGCACATCCTTCTAACGATTTGTTTGGACTAATATCAGTAAATTTATGCTTTCCAAAATTTTTTCCTATTAAGTATGCTAAAATGTCGGTTCCCCATGCAGCAAAGAACACATACCAAATTAATATTTTTCCATTTTCTAAATTATCTCTAATTAATGGTGCAAACATCAAGAAAAAAACTATATAACATACTCCAAAAAGTGAAATTGCAATATCTTCAATATCCCTTTTCATTGAAGTTACTACTACTTGAGTAAAAAGCGCAAGTACATTTATTAGAATTATTAATGTTATTGCTGGTAATACATATTCTCCTGGTATTAAGTGAATAAAGCAAATCAAACCTGCTGTAACATATCCAATCCACTGTATAGGTTTTGCTTTTCCTTTAAATGCTTTATAGAATTCATGTAAACTCATAATTGCTATTATACTTATAAAAACATCTACTAAATATTTATTTCCAAATATTAATATTATAGCTAATATTGGAAAAAGTATCACTCCTGATATAACTCTCTTTATGCTCATTTTTCTATCCCTTTCAAGTTTTGTTTATTTGCCCCCAAATTTTCTGTTTCTTCTTTCGAACTTATCTATTGCATTTAATAAATCTTCTTCTGAAAAATCTGGCCAGTATTTATCTATGAATAAAAATTCTGTATATGCCAATTGCCATAATAAGAAATTGCTAATTCTTAGCTCTCCGCCAGGTCTAATTAATAAATCCGGATCCGGTTCATCTACTGTATACAAATTATTTGAAATCAAATTCTCATCTATATCTTCTATATTCAATTTATCTTCTTTGACCATACTAGATATGTTCTTAACTGCTCTAACAATTTCGCTTCTGCCTCCATAATTAAAAGCTATATTTAAAGTAAGCCCAGTATTATTTTTAGATTTTTCTACTATTTTGTTAATACTATCCTTTAGTCCTTTATCAAGTGAATCTATATTTCCTAATACTCTTATTCTAATATTACGCAAACTCTCTCTGTTTAAGAACTTGTCAAGATAATTTTGAAGCAATACCATTAAAGCTCCTACCTCTTCTTTAGTTCTTTTCCAATTTTCTGTTGAAAAAGCATAAAAAGTTAAATATTTAAGCCCAATTGTATTTGCAAATGAAGCAATCTTTTCTAATGTTTCTGCTCCAGCTTTATGCCCGTAAGCTTGTAGCTATTCCTTTTTCTTTTGCCCACCTTCTATTTCCGTCCATAATTATAGCTATATGTTTAGGCATATTTTCTTTGTCAATATCATTTATTGTCATCTAATCTTCTCCTCTTATATACTCATTACTTCTTTTTCTTTTCTTTCTAGAACTGTATCTACTTCTGCCACATATTTATCTGTCAATTTTTGAATTTGATCCTCAGCAGATTTTAATTCATCTTCTGACATCTCTGCATTTTTTTGCATGCTTTTTGCTTCATCTATTGCATCTCTTCTTATACTTCTTATTGCAACCTTAGTTTCTTCTCCCATTTTTCTAATATCTTTAACAATTTCTTTTCTTCTTTCTTCATTAAGCTCTGGGAATGTTAATCTAATAACTTTTCCGTCATTATTTGGATTAATACCAATATCTGATTTTAATATTTCTTTTTCGATTTCTTTTAAAACATTAGCATCCCATGGTTGAATAACTATCATCCTTGCTTCTGGAACTGAAATTCCAGCAAGTTGATTAATTGGTGTTGGTGTTCCGTAATAATCTATCATTATTTTATTTAAAATTGCAGGATTAGCTCTACCTGCTCTTATTTCTGCTAAATTCTCCTCAAATACACTAATTGATTTTTTCATTTTCTCTTCAAATTTATTTAAATCCATAATTTTATTTGCACAAGCTTTAAGCCTGTACTCTCCTTTCATAATTTTATTTTAAAATTTTATTGATTTATTCCTTCGTTTATTTATTAAAAGTTATCTTGCGAAAATATTATTTATTAAATATTGCTTATTTTATTATAGTTCCAACTTTTTCTCCTTTTACAATCTTAATCATATTGTCAGGTTTAGCTATTTCAAATACAATTAATTTAATATTATTGTCCCTACATAATGATATAGCTGTTGAATCCATAACTTTTAAATTATCACTTAAAATATCTAGATAACAAATTTCATCATATTTTTTAGCGTTTTTATCAATTTTTGGATCAGCTGAATAAACCCCATCTATTGTTTTGCCAACCAAAATTACTTCTGCATCAATTTCTGCAGCTCTTAATGCTGCTGCTGTATCTGTTGTAAAATATGGGTTACCAGTTCCACAACCAAATATAACAACTCTACCTTTTTCTAGATGTCTTACAGCTCTTCTTTTGATGTATGGCTCTGCAATTTGTCTCATCTCTATTGCTGTTTGTAACCTTGTATACACTCCCTTCTCTTCTAAAGCATTCTGAAGTGCAAGTCCATTCATTGTAGTTGCAAGCATTCCCATGTAATCTGAAGTGGTTCTTTCCATATTTTTATTTGCACCTCTCCAGAAATTTCCTCCCCCTACAACAACTGCAACTTCTGTTTTCATTTCCACTAGTTTTTTAATTTGCTCACAAATGCTATCAACTGTTTCAGTATCAATTCCTGTTTTCTTCCCTCCTGCCAATGCTTCTCCACTTAATTTGAGAAGTATTCTTTTGTACTTGTTTTCAGGCACTTTAAACACTCTCCTTATTTAATAATTTCACTCGATTAATATTCTATCATATATTAGTATTGTTTTTCCACTTTTTTTAAAAATTTCTTAAGACTTTTTTGATATAAAATTTATTTTTTTAAATAGAAAACCACACACAAAAAATATGGTGTGTAAATGGTAAAATAATATGTAGGAAATTGACAAAGAAAAATGTCGGTTTTCCTACATATTTTTTTGTATTCTCAACCTATGATATTAATATATTTATGTCAACAAAAGGAGGTGAGAATACAGATGATATGTGATAATTTAGACAATCTGCTAAAGGAGGTGATTAGGTTGAATATTAAACCAAATTATGCACGGTATCGCTAAAGAAACTG
>CALXZF010000011.1 GCA_944393165.1 uncultured Clostridia bacterium | reverse complement strand
TTTCTTTTCTATTCATAAAACATCATTCCTTTGTGATAAACTTTTTTTATTTTATCATAAAGAATGATGTTTTTCATCTATATTACTATATTTTTTATTGCGAAAAATTTTTACTCTTTTTTACTGACACTTTTATTAAAATATTCATATACTATTTATATAATTAAGAAAGGAATTGATTTCTATGTGTGGTTTTGTTGGTACAGTCAATTTAAAAAGTAATTTGGCATCAAAAAAAGATGTTTTAATCTCAATGAACAATACTCTTCAAAAAAGAGGTCCAGATGAATGTGTTTATTATGTAAGTGATAATGCTCTTTTAGCTCACAGAAGATTAATTGTTATAGACCCAGACGGCGGGAAACAGCCAATGAGTTTTAAGTATAACGGAAATACTTATGTGATAGTTTATAATGGTCAAATATATAACACAAAAGAACTAAAGGAAACTCTAAAGCAAAATAATATTCCTTTAGAAAGCCATTCTGATACAGAAATACTTTTAAAATCATATGTTTTTTACAAAGAAGACATTGTAAACAGGCTTAATGGTATTTTTGCATTTGCAATATGGGATGAGAATAATAAGAGTCTATTTATGGCTCGTGACCATTTTGGTGTAAAACCTTTATATTATACAATTTTTAATCATAATTTAGTTTTCGCTTCAGAAGTAAAAGCACTTCTTAAATTTCCAGGCGTAACACCAATACTTGATAAACAAGGAATTAGTGAAATGTTTGGAATTGGTCCTGCTCACACTAATGGTATTACAAGTTTTAAAAATATTTATGAACTAAAACCTGCAAATTATATGGTGTACAATGAAAACGGAATATATATCAAAAGATATTGGAAATTAAAGAGTAAGCCTCATACTGACGATTTTGAACATACTTGTGAGAAAGTAAAATATTTATTAGAAGACTCGATTGAAAATCAATTAGTGTCAGATGTTCCATTATGTACATTTTTATCAGGTGGCTTGGATTCAAGCATCATTACTTTATATGCTGCAGAATATTGCAAAAAGCATAATTTGCCAACATTAGATACTTATTCAGTTGATTATGTAGATAATGATAAAAACTTTCAAAAGACGGATTTTCAACCAAATTCTGATAACTATTATATTAATTTAATGTTATCTAAATTGCATACAAATCATCATACAGTAATGTTAGATACTCCTGAACTCGCAAAAGCTCTAGAAGATGCAATGATTGCAAGAGATTTTCCTGGAATGGCAGATGTGGACTCTTCCCTATTATTATTCTGCAAAAATGTTAAACAAGATGCTACTGTTACTTTGACAGGTGAATGTGCTGATGAGATATTTGGTGGATACCCATGGTTTTTTAGAGAGGATGCATTGAGAAGCGGAACATTTCCTTGGTCTATTGCAATCAAAGAAAGACAAGAGTTATTAAATCCTGAAATTGGAGAAAAAATTGATTTAAAAGAATATATTGATTATAGATATAATGAAAGCTTAGATGATGTAGAAATATTAGAAAGTGATTCGGCCGAGACAAAAGAAAAAAGAAAAATTTCACATCTTACTTTAAATTGGTTTATGCAAACTTTATTAGATAGATCTGATAGAATGGGAATGTATAACGGATTTGAGATAAGAGTTCCATTCTGTGATTATAGATTAGCTGAATATTTATGGAATATTCCATGGGAAATTAAGGCTTTAAACGGCAGAGAAAAAGGTCTTTTAAGATTTATCATGAAAGATAAGCTACCTGAAGAAATAGTAGATAGAAAAAAGAGCCCATACCCTAAGACTTGGAACCCAACTTATTTAAAAGCCGTAAAAGAAATGTTAAGCAAAATTATGGCAGATAAAAACGCTCCGATAAATACTTTGCTTAATAGAGATTATATTATGCAAATATTGGAAACAGACGGTAAAGCCTTTACAAGGCCTTGGTTCCGGACAATTAATGACCGGTCCACAACTTATGGCTTATCTTTGCCAAGTGAATATGTGGCTTGAGAGGTATCAGCCTAAGATTGAGTTATAATTTATCTACTTTTTTAGACTTGAGGTCGCAAATTGTGACCTCAAGTTTCTTGTATAAATTCGCGTTAGGTGAAAACAACATCTTCTGGAAATCTTTCCTCCGTTTTATTTATATGTAAAAGTTCTAGACCTTTTTTTATATGTATATTTTTCATAACATATTTCCATATTGTTTGCGACAAATAATTTTCTATCATGATAAGAGAAATTCCCTTATCTATTCCTATAACCTCTTTAGAATACCATGCTTCTTTTTCTAAATTGTAAGCATCTTTAAATCCATATCTTCCCCATAATTTTGGGAAATTATTATAATAGTATTCTAGTGCTTTTATGCTTAATTCCGGAGTAAATACAATTGAACCGGCAGCTCCACATGGACTTACAGTTCCGTCATTCTCTTTGTCCAAGTTTGCCAAAGCAGGCATTGCACCATATCCTCCAGAATAGCCATTTGGGCCAACACACGCAGTTAATCCCCAAGAGTTCTCATTGAATGTCTTAAATCTTCCGCTATTGTTTATACAATATTTTCTATTTGCAATAGTAGCTTTTATTGAATTTTCAAACCAGTCAATTCCATTTTTATCGGTTCTTCCTCTAAAATCTATCCATGCATGAGAAAATTGATATGTAAATAAAGTTCCACAATATGTATATATAATATCTTTAATTCCTTCATAATCACTTTTTTCTTTTTTCATATCATCATACATTTTCGCATTAACTGGATGAGTAGGTGATGATACTCCTAAAACATATAACATCAATTGTTCTGCGTACATATCCCATTGTCCCCAAAAACCAACTTCTGGTTTATATCCCATATAAAATAAATTATTTTCTTTATTTCTATACCATTCCCAATTTATTTTTCTATACAATTCTTCTGCTTTTTCTTTTATCTCTCCTCCAAAAAATTCGCCTGCCAGAATAGCTCCACATATAAAAATAGCTGTATCTATAATAGAAATCTCACAGTTCCATTCTCTTTTTCCTGTATACATGTTTATAAAATGATAATAAAAACCATTCTGCCCTTCTACATTATATAAAAATGTATTTAAGGTTTTATTTGCTCTATTATATGCATTATTATAGCTAATCCAATTCCTGTTTACCCCTATGACTAATGCTGCAAATCCATAGCCAACAGATGCAATACTTGCTATTTCATCTGCATACATGTTTTTATCTCTTATCAATCCATATCCTTTGCTAGTTTCATCTAAATTTGCCTCTTTCATAAAAAATTTATAACTTTCCTTAAGTTCTTTTTTTAGTAATGTATCTCCATACTTTTTGAATAGTCTCATAGTATTTACCAACTCCTCTTAAGAGTATATTAGCATTTTTTTAATCAATTTTCCATGGAAATATGTGGTTATAATAGAAAATTTGAGAAAGTTGTACTGCTCACTATTTGTATATACACATTAACAATGTATCTTTAAATTTAGGGTTTGAAGTGCTTAAGGTGGGGACCGACAAGT
>CALXZF010000010.1 GCA_944393165.1 uncultured Clostridia bacterium | reverse complement strand
GTAAGTTCTAAATGTGTACTGGACAAATGGTCCTCAACAATGCAAAATGCAAAAATATAGTATTCTACCGTTTTTAGATATAATTAATAATTAATATAAAATTTCTTTTCTTGTTTTAGTCACATTTTTTTCAAAAGTAGAATATATATAATTTAGAATTGTATTAAAGTATTGAGGTGAAAAAATATGGCAGAACAAAATAATATGGACATGATGAAATTAATGTCTATGCTTTCTAAAATGGATAAAACTCAGTTAGAGCAAGGTTTAGCAAAAGTAAATCAAATGCTTAGTTCAGAAGATAAAGAAAAATTAATGAATACTTTAAAACAAAATATGAATAACAACAAGCAATAAAAAATTAAAGTTAGATTTAGAAACAAAATTAATAAAGAAAAGAGGGCAATATATGGCTGAAGATATGTCTGATATTTTTCAAAAAATGAATGATATGTTAAAAAATAATCAAATACCAGAAGATGTGAAAAACATGTTAAATCAGTTTACTTCTGGCTCTTCTAATAATTCTTCTTCAGATGCTTCTACTAAAAATGACACATCTTCTTCCAATGAACCTGAAAGTTCTACTAGGGAAACAAGCTCTACAGACGATAATCAGACAGAAATTCCTAATTTTGATATTGGTACTATGTTAAAAATGAAATCTATTATTGATAGTATGAATAAACAACAAAACGATCCTAGAGCTAATTTACTAAGATCTTTAAAACCATATTTAAAAAATAGTAGAAAAGAAAAAGTAGATCAATATATTAAATTATTTAGCATGGGAAAAGTATTTGAAATGATAAATCCTCTTGGAGGAGGGGACAAGAAAAATGATGTATAGTTATCCTTTTTTTAGCTTTCCACGTTTTAGAAGATATCCGGCTTCAACTACTCCTCCTGCACATGTTCCATATTCTAGCTATGTACCTCAACCTTCTTATGGAAATGTTTATGCAAGTAATAGACCTTTTGTTCCTAGTTCTACTCCTTATGCACGTTCTAAGCCTAATTCTCCTACTTCTTCCAAATCAAAGAACGAAGAACGAGAAAATAGAGAAAAATCCGCTTATAAAACGGATTTGAAAGAGGAAAATGTCTTATTTGAAATATTTGGAATAAAGTTATACTATGATGACATTTTGCTTATTTGCCTAATTTTCTTTTTATATCAAGAAGAAGTAAATGATCCTTATTTATTTATTGCCTTAATTTTATTGTTGCTTAGCTAAAATGGTAATACATGCTAACACATATTACCATTTTAAAAATTGTTTTTAATTTATTTGTTTTTTCTTCTATAAATTACTTGGTTTAGGTGTTGTTGTATTTGTACCACAATTTTCAAACATATAATTTGTGTTTTCTACATTTGTTAAATCCCAATTATCTCCTACATAAATAGTAGTTAAATTTGTACAACTAGCAAACATAGCCTCCATTTCTTGCATACTACTTGTATCCAAACTACTCAAATCCAAATTTGTTAAGCTAGAACAACTCAAGAACATCCAACCCGTACTTATAACATTACTTGTATCAAAACCGCTTAAATCTAAATTTGTTAGATTTGTGCAACCATTGAACATATGTTGCATATCTGTTGTTTTACTTGTATCAAAATTGCTTAAATCTAAGCTTGTTAAACCACTACAATTTTGAAACATAAAATACATAACTACAACATTACTTGTATCAAAACCACTTAAATTCAAACTTGTTAAGCTAGAACAATTTGCAAACATAGCTGCCATATTTTCAACATTATTTGTATTAAAACTACTTAAATTCAAACTTGTTAAATTTGTGCAACTATTAAATATATTTTGCATATCTACAACATTGCTTGTATCAAAACCACTTAAATTCAAACTTGTTAAGCTACTACAAGCATAAAACATTGATGCCATATCTTCTACTTTACCTGTATTAAAGTTTTCTAAGCCTAAAATCTCAGTTAAATTACCACAATGTGCAAACATTGCTGCCATGTTTGTTACATTACTTGTATTAAAACTACTTAGGTCTAAAGTTGCTAAACTGCTACATGTATCAAACATACTCAACATGCTTTTAACTTCACTTGTATCTATCTTCTCAATATTTTCAAATTCAGTTAAGTTTATGCAACTGTCAAACCAACTAGACATTGATATTGGGACTATTTCATCTACTATACTTGCTTTTGTTATTAGTGATGCTTCGTTAAACCATGGGGTATCACTCATCCTATTGCTATTTTCATCTGTCCAACTCTTATATTCTTGCCCTTTTATATTTCCATACTGTTTTACTATTGTTTTTCCTTCTATAGGTTCACTTTGTGTTCCAAATGTTAATGTTCCATCATCATATAAAAATACATATATATCGGTTGCTCTTGAATTCTTTCCTAATTCTTCATTTAATTCATTCATCAAATTGTTTAATCCTTCTTGTTCATTAGTTACTGCATTCTCCCATGTGTTTTTTGCTTCTTGGGCTGTTCTTATAATTCCATTTTCTCCTAATAACATATTAATTGTAATCCCTGCCAAAATAAGTAGTATGATAATTGTTACTACTAGTGCTATTAGTGTAATTCCTTTTTCTGTATGTCTTTTTGTATTATTTTTCGTTCTTCGCGTAATATACGCTTTTCCTTGCCATTCTTTATTTTTTTCTTGTGTTTCTTGCATTGTTTATTCCTCCTACTACTCATTTTTTATATGATGTTATTTTTTTATTCTTGTTAGAAAATAATTAAAAATTTTCTATATTGTACTTTGCTTATTTTTTCCACCATTTTACTTTTTATTCTTATTTTATTAGTTTTGTATTCTTGTTTTTAACCATGTTTCTTTTTAAGTTAATTCTTGTTTTATTTCATTATACTATTCATTTATTTCTCTGTAAAGAAAAATTTAAGATGAATTATGTATTTTTTTACATAATCCATCTTTTAAATTTTGGTTTTTTCTATATAATTTTGGTACAACAAATAAAACTAAATTTACTTTAGTTGTTGGCTTAAATTGTAACTCTCTCTCTCTCTCTCTCTCTTACTGTTTCAGGCATTTTGCAAATTATTCTACTTTCTCCTTCGCTTTTTTATTTTCTATATTCATTATACCAATATCTTTTTTAGTTTTCAATCATTTTTTCTTCTTTTATTTTTTATTTTGATAAAATAAAAATTTATTCCAAAACAACCTCATCATTCTCGTTCACATATGCACAGGTTTTTAAAGTTCCTTCTAATTCTTCTTTTTCAATTTCTTTTACAATGTCAGCAATACGAACTTGTGGAGATTCTATAGAGGCTGCTGCAATAATTGCCTCTTTATTTCCTTTCGCTCCTGCATGAGCCATGCCTCTTAGAATACCAAGCACTACAATGTTTTCACCT
>CALXZF010000009.1 GCA_944393165.1 uncultured Clostridia bacterium | reverse complement strand
AGAACCACTTAAGCTTTCTAACGAACCTGCTGTATTATCAAGCATTGTGTCCGCCATGTCTTCAGCAGCACCATCAGCCTTTTTGAAAGATTTCGTCATATCTTTAAGGTCATCTGAACCTCTATTAATTAAGGCTACCATTCCAGACAATGACTCAGTTCCAAACAATGTAGTCAGTGCATTTTGTTCTTGTTCGTCTGATAGGTCTTTAGTTGCATCCTGTAACATTTTAACCATTTCTGTTAAGGATTTCATTTTACCCTCATTGTCATAGAAGCTTATTCCTAACTCATTCATTACTCCAATCATTTTATCGGTTGGCTTTGTTAATCTAGTTAAAGCTCCTCTTAGAGTAGTTCCTGCTTGCTCTCCTTTGATTCCAGCATCGGACATTATACCAATTGCTGCTGCAACTTCCTCTATTTTTAGTCCCATTGTGTTTGCAACTGGTGCAATATATTTCATTGCGTTGCCCATATCTTCTACTTGAGCATTCGTTCTAGCAGAAGCTTCTGCAAATACGTCTGCTATATGTCCAGCTTCAGACGCTTCTAACCCAAATCCTCTTATAGCGCTTGCTGCTATTTCAGATGCTGTAGCAAGTTCTGCACCGCTAGATGCTGCCAAATCTAAAAGACCTGGCATTGCTTCCATTATTTCTTCTGTCGTAAAACCTGCACTTGCTAGATTTTCCATTCCAGCAGCTACTTCAGTAGCACTAAAACTTGTTTCTGCCCCTAATTGCATTGCTTGTTCTGTTAATTTGGCTAATTCTTCTTCTGTTGCTCCCGCAATGGCTTGTACTCTCGACATTTGTGCTTCAAAGTTGTTTCCTGTAATGACTGCTGCGGTTCCTAAACTCGCAATAGGTACTGTTAGACTAGTAGTTAATGTATTTCCAAGTTTATCAACTTTGTCCGATACGTCTGTAATTTTATTTCCAAATTCTTCAATGGCTTTTCCTGCAGTAGTCCATTTTGAAGATTGTGCTTGCAATGTTTTCAATTTATTTTCTGTATTTGCAATTTCTCTTTGTAATGCTCTATAATTTTCTTCAGATATTTTTGTTCCATTTGCAATTGCACTATCTGCTTGTTCTTGAATCTCTTTTAATAGCTTTAATTTTTCACTTGTTTCTTCTATGTTTTTAGATAAAAGCGTTTGCTTTTGAGCAACTAATTCTGTATTAGTCGGGTCTAACTTTAGTAAAGAGTTAACTCCTCTTAGCTCTTTACTAAGGCTAGAAGTAGCAGAGTTAACATTTTTTAATGCTTTTTGTAGACCACATGTGTCTCCACCAATTTCAACTATTATTCCTTTAATATTCCCTGCCATTTTCTCCTCCTATCTACTATTTGCTAATCTGTCCCAATCGGCCTGTGTTGCTTCTCTTATTTTCTTTTCTTTCCTTGTACAAGATAAAAATATTTTCATTACATCTATATAGGTTAAGAGCTCTAAATCTTTTATCGTTATTCCCATTTTTAGACATGCAGATATAAAGAAATGTTCTGGAAACAACACTTCTGTATCATCTCCAGAACTTTTATTTATTTTCTCTAGTTCTTCAGAAACTTTTTCATCTATAAAACAATTAATAACATTTTCAATTATTATTGATATGCAATCATTGTTTTGCTCTAAGATTTCATTTTTCTTTATCCACACCATGTAATCTTCAATATTTTGATTTTGCGTATAAATAGCTGTATACGTTAATCTACTAATAGCGTCTATATATAAATTTAATTTCAATAAGATATTTTTGTTTATTTCGTCCTTGTCTTTCTCTTCTATGCTATTAGCCTTTATTTGCAAAAGCAAAAATTCTCTAATAATGTTAATATCATCAAAAATGCTTTTATCAAATATTTGTCTATAATACAGATAAGTAAGAGCATTACAATTTATTTTTTGTTCAACATTATTAATCGTTATAGTTTTCATTGTTTCCTCCTAAACGCCTGCTGTAGCATTTTTTTCATATACTTTAGTGAAGAATGTATCATACACGTCTTGATTTTCTGTACTTGGCTCTAAGTAGCATTTAATTGCTTTGTCGCTAGTACGAGGGCTCATAGTTATTGTTATTGTCTCTGTTCCAACTTCAACTGTTTCTTCTTGAGTCTTATTTTCTCTTGAAGGTCTAGTTGCTGTGCAATCCCAATAAACCCATCTTCTTGCTTTTTGGTCGCCTTTTCCTTCAAACATTAGTGCAAATCTAGCTTGCTTATCATCTGCATTTTCTATTACTGCACCATTGTCATCTACTTCTTGCCCTAAAATTTGAGTTAGGAACTCTTCTGGTGTAATTGCAAGAACTAAGTCTCCTTCATAACCTTGATTTGAATTTGCTATAAAGTAGACAACATTGTCTGCATAGAATTTTGTTGTATCCCCTTGTGGTTCTGGCGATAATCCAGTTACACCTGGCATTGGAAATGGAGTTCCATAAGTTATTTCTCCATCTGCCTCTGTAAGTTTTGCTACATAACATTTTTCAATTCCATATAAAACTTTATTGTTTATATCTGGCATTTTAATTTCCTCCTTTATAATTCAAAAAAATAGCTTACTTGCCAAGCTTTTTCGTCTTGCGAGTAAGTCTCTTCTGTTTTGTTCCAGGCAACATCGCCTAGAATTTCTTTTTCTATTTTTTCTTGTGCATCTAAGTCTTTTACAATATAAGTGTGATCTAGTTGTATCGGTATCGGTCCATAATAAACTTTGTTATCTGCCATAAAATTATCTGTATCATTAATTATTGCAACCAAATGTGGAGGTGGTGTTGGCTCTTCAAATTTACCATAAGCATATTTAAAACCTGCTTTTTCACACTTTGTCTTTAATTCTTCTAGTTTTTCTTTTTGTGTCATTTAATACCTCCTATTTTTCTTTTTAGTTCTTTTTCAAACTCCTTTTTATATTTTTCTTCGGTTGGTCTTATGTGAGGTTG
>CALXZF010000008.1 GCA_944393165.1 uncultured Clostridia bacterium | reverse complement strand
TCATATAATATTAATGTCAAATTTAGTTTGACAAGTTAAATATTGTATGTTAAAATATATTTAACTTAACCCTCTACTACTTTTGTAGTAAGACGGGAGCCTAAATGATTTTGGAGAGTTCTAGCAACTCTCCTTTTTTATTATATAGGAAAAATCGTTAGATTTTTGCTATATAACAAGGTTAAGTTACCTTGATTCGTGCGTATTTGCGAAGCAAAACGCACATGTGGCGAAGCCACTTTTCTTATTACTATAATTGTTATTTTGAATATTAATGGGAATATCGTCTATCTTTTCTAATTCATCTAGTATTTGTTGCAGTTTGATTTTTTCATTCGTATATTATAAAAACAGATGAGCATTGCTCATCTGCCATTGGTAGCACTTATTAAAAATTTATGCGTATTGTGGATCTTGAATATACAAGATACACACTTTATCATCTTGTGGGTCAATTCCCATTTCCTTAAGTCTCCGCCACTTACCGTTGCATATTTCTGTTAAATCTTCCATGCAATTAGAGTACTCTAAATCAGACTCATGGTCTACAAAGACATTTGTCAAATATGCTTCGAAAATGTCTTCAGAAATGAAACCATTTCGTTGCAAGTAAGATTTCAAACTTACTTCTGAAATATCAATTGGTATCGATATTCGATAGTAATCTTTCCGGTCATAAGTAATAAATGCTTGAAATGTTTGTGATTTCATAAAATTCCTCCTTAGTTATAAAAACAAAATACTACCAATGATAGTTTAGGATAGTGCTAAATAAAGCATACCTAAAGTGTAAAATTTATCTTAAATAAACTTTACATAATTATGATAACATTTTAAACTAAAAAAGTCAAACTATGTGAAGTGATATATGCTAAAAATATAAAGTGCTAAATTGAAGATTTACTAATATATAAAATAATTAAAATTTGTTCATTCTTTATAAATATGTGATATAATAGTATGCAGGAAGGAGACGAAAAGAGTATGTTAAAAGAAAAATTATTAGATGATTTAAAAAACTGTATGAAAGAAAAGAATATTATTAGAAAAAATGTAATACAAATGGTAAGAGCTGCAATATTGCAGGTGGAGAAAGACAAACAAGTAACATTGGATGATAACCAAATAATTGATATTATTGCTAAAGAATCTAAAAAAAGAAAAGATTCATTGGCAGATTATGAAAAAAGTGGTAGAGATGATTTAATTAATGAAATAAAAGAAGAAATAAATATCCTAGCAGAGTATCTACCTAAGCAATTATCAACTGAAGAGGTTGAGTCTATAGTAAAAGAAGTTATAGCAGAGGTAGGAGCAACATCAATAAAAGATATGGGAAAAGTTATGAAAGCTGCTAAAGAAAAGATAGGTGCAGCTTCAGACGGAAGAACGATAAATGAAGCAGTAAAAAAACTTTTGGCATAATTTGCAAAATACAAGACATGCAATATTTAAATAAGAAATTTATCAAAATATATTGAAATTGATTTTTAGTTAGTATAAAATAATGTCAATAAAAAGGGAGTAGCTTGAAAACTACTAATCAACAACACATAGCCTAAACGGCATGGTTAGTAACCTAAAAGAAGGTAAGCAAGACTTTTTAAGGATTTATATTTTTGCCATAAAATATAAAATCCTAAAGAAGTCTTTTTTTCTTGTTTTAATAGTTATGAAACAGTTACAATTTAAAGATTATAAATATTAAGACAGAGTAACAAAGAATATAATAAATTTGTTTAAGTAAATTATTGTTAAAAATTTTAAATAATGATATATTTATACAATAAAACAAGAATAAAAAGGACTTTTTTAAGCAAAATATTAAAGAAGGAGCGATTGATTTGGAAAAGAATTGGTTTAACAAAGATCAGGCAAGCATTGAAGAGGAGCTGGGAACTAATATACAAAGTGGCTTGACCAGCGCTCAAGTAGAAGAAAAGAGACAAAAATATGGTTACAACGAGCTAAAAGCTAAAAAGAAAAAAAGCTTATTTGTAAAATTTTTAGAGCAATTTAAAGATTTTATGATTATCGTTTTAATTGTAGCAGCTATTGTTTCTGGAGTAGTAGGCTACATGGAGGGAGAAGGAATTACTGACTCTATCATTATTTTAATTGTAGTAATAGTAAATGCAATTATTGGTGTTGTTCAAGAAAACAAAGCAGAAAAGTCTTTGGAAGCATTGCAAAAACTTAGCTCCCATGTGGCAAAGGTTGTGCGTAACGGAAAAGTGGAGGTAGTAATTTCAAGAGAACTTGTACCTGGAGATGTGGTTGTTTTAGACACAGGCGATTATGTACCAGCAGATTTAAGAATAGTAGAAGCTGTAAATTTGAAATCGCAGGAGTCATCTTTGACAGGAGAATCTGTGCCAGTGGACAAAGATGCACAAGTTATAGAAGATGAAAAAGTAGGAATTGGAGATAGAACAAATATGCTATTTTCATCTTCACTTGTAACTTATGGAAGAGGAAAAGGTATTGTAGTTGAAACTGGAATGAATACAGAGGTTGGAAAAATTGCTACAATAATTAATGATACAGTAGGAACAGCAACTCCACTTCAAATTAAGTTAAACAAATTAGGAAAAACATTAGGAATAGCAGCTTTGGCAATATGTATTGTAATATTTGTTATAGGAATTGCATATGGTAAAGATTTAATAGATATGTTTATGACAGCAGTAAGCTTAGCAGTTGCGGCAATCCCAGAAGGACTAGCAGCTGTATCTACAATAGTTCTTGCAATTGGTGTACAAAGAATGGTAAAGAAAAATGCCATTATAAAGAAGCTCCCTGCAGTTGAAACACTTGGAAGTGCAACAGTTATTTGTTCTGACAAAACCGGAACATTAACACAAAATAAAATGACTGTTCAAAAAGTATTTGCAGATAATGAGCTAAAAAGTGTTAATGATATAACAAATATAGAAAATGATTTAAAAAAACTTATGTATGTAAGTACTTTGTGCAATGATACTAAATTAGGAGAAAATAATACGCTAACAGGAGATCCAACAGAGACAGCATTAATTGATTTAGGATTGAAAATTAAATTTGATGTGGAAAACACTTTAAAAATAGAAAGAGTAAAAGAGTATCCATTTGATTCTGATAGAAAGTTAATGACAACAATAAATAAAATAGGAGATAAATATTTTGCTCTTACAAAAGGCGGAATAGATGAACTTTTAGCAAAATGCGATAGATATGAAGTAAATGGAGAAATTAAAAATGATTTAGCTGAATATAGAAAAACTGTAGATGAAAATAATGTGGCAATGGCAAAAGATGCTTTAAGAGTTTTGGCAATGGCATATAAAGAATTAGAGCTTGAACCAACAGATGAAGAAATGAAAAACATTGAAAACAATTTGATATTTGTTGGAATGGTTGGAATGATTGACCCACCAAGGGAAGAGGTTAAAGCAGCAGTAGAAAAATGTAAAACAGCTGGAATAAAAACTGTTATGATTACTGGAGACCACAAAATAACTGCAGTTGCAATAGCAAAAGCTCTAGGAATATTGGAAAATGAGAATGAAGCTATAACCGGAGCAGAATTAGAAGAGATGAGTGATGAGTATTTAACAAAAAATATTAGACAATATTCAGTATATGCAAGGGTATCGCCAGAGCATAAAGTGCGTATAGTAAAAGCATGGCAAGCTAATGGCGAAATAGTAGCAATGACAGGAGACGGAGTAAATGATGCACCTGCATTAAAAACAGCAGATATAGGATGTGCAATGGGGATAGTAGGAACAGATGTGTCAAAAGAAGCGGCAGATGTTATTTTAACAGATGATAATTTTGCAACAATTGTATCATCTGTAGAAGAAGGCAGAAGAATATATGACAATATTTTAAAAGCAATACAATTTTTGCTATCTAGCAATGTTGGAGAAATAGTTGCGTTGTTTGTAGCAATACTAATAACACCATGGCTTAGCAGTACATTTGGCATTGATGTAGGCTTAATAGAAGTATTACTTCCAATACACATATTATGGGTAAACCTAGTAACTGACTCACTTCCGGCTTTAGCGCTGGCTGTAGATCCTGCAGAAGATGATGTAATGAATAGAAAACCTAAAAAGCAAAAAGGTGTGTTTACAAAAGGAATGAGCTGGAGGGTAGTATATCAAGGATTTATGATTGGACTAATTACTCTTGCAGCATTTATCATAGGACTGGCAACACCTGATTATAAGTTACCTACAATGGTAAGAATGGATGGAGTAATATATAGTGCTGAAGAAATAGAAAATTTAGATGAAGCTTTATCAAATGGTGCAGAGATAGTTGAAAAACAAGAAGTAAAAGTGGAAATAGGTCAGACAATGGCATTTATAGTACTTGCGTTTTCTGAGCTTGTACATGTGTTCAATATTAGAAATAACAAAAAATCTATATTCAAAACACATCCATTTAACAATAAAGTATTACTTGGAGCAATAGCTGTATCAGCAGCATTAATGCTTGTGATATTATTTGTCCCAGCATTAAGACATATCTTTAGCATACCAATTTTACCAATGAACAATGTGCTTGAGATTATAGGCTTGGTATTACTTCCATTAGTTATAGTAGAAATATTTAAGTTGTTTAAAATAAATACATCAAAAGATGAAGCATAAGAGAAAAATATTATACAAATGCTTTAGTCCATAGTGGAAATAATTATTGAAATTAGCTGTGAAGTAGTATTACTGTTCACAGCTAAAAATATAATATGCAAGGTTACGAGATATATTATTTTTCTTGATAAATAAGTTATGTAATAACAAAATAGTAAAAAATTAGAAATAGTCGGTGCCAATTTCCATTATCTTCCTTTACAAAAGAATAAATGTATTATATAATCCAATTATTGATAGGGGGATGTAATATGAAATACAAAGCATTAAAAACAATAGCAATAATTTTAAGTATTCTAGTAATTGTTGGAATATCTGGTATAGCATATTTATGCATTATAAATCATCAAAAAAGTATTCAGACAAGTAATTTAGTTCCCAATAACGAAACCCAAACAAGTGAATTTTTAAATGAAACTAGTCAATCTAGTGATACTAATACGACATCAGTAGAGAACATGTTAAATATTAAAGATGTTGCAGAAGCACAGGCTAAAACAATTCCGGATTATAATCTGCAATTTGAATTGCCAGTAGAAGGAGCAACTGGTTATGCATCAATAGAGCTAAATATTAGGAAAGAGGCAAATTCATCATCTGAATTAATAAAAAAGCTAAGCCCTGGTACCGGTTTTGAGATTATTGGAGAAAGTGGGAATTGGTTAAAAATACAAAAAGATAGTGTTATTGGCTGGGCTAATAAAAAATACTGTATGATAAATTTGCCTGATATAATTCCGTCAATAATATATGATGACACAAATAGTTACAGTTCGCTGTTTAAATCATCTGGATTAGATATTCCAAATGTTACAGGAAAAAAATTATACAATAATAAAGCATATAATGAAAGACTTTCTAAAGATGAATATATGATGCCTGTTATGTACGAAATGGCAATAAAAATTATGAAAGCTCAAGAGTTAGCTCTAGAAGAAGGATATTCATTAAAAATATATGAAACATATAGACCATACGAAGCACAAACTACTGTATCTAGTAATTTAAGAAAACTAATGAATTCTAATAAAACCGTATACAATGGAATCAATGGTGGAGGCTGGAATGAAGGGTGGTTTATTGCACAAGTATTATCAAACCACCAAAAAGGAATTGCAATGGATGTAAGCTTAGCGAAAATTAATGAGTATGAAGTTGGAAAAACAGGTGATTACAAATATATGGTAATTACAGATTATACAGAAGAGGAAATGCCTACACAAATGCATGAACTAAGTAATAAAGCAATTAGTATGAGTTATGCTGTTGATAGCAATTCTAAAACTGCATGGGAAAAAGTTCCACTTGCTAAAAATATGACAGAAGGCGCAAAAAGATTAAGAGAGTACTGTGTTGGAGCTGATTTAACACCGCTTTGTTCTGAATGGTGGCATTTTAATGATTTAGATGCACGAGAAAATTTAGGTAGCAATTATAGTACTGGTAGATACTATATTACAGAATGTTATAGTGCTGCACCATAGCAATAGATTATATTATGAGCAAGAATAATTTGTAGGGGGATGTAAAAATGGATGAAGAAAATAAAGCTGCTGTAGAAGAATCAAAAAAAGATGAAAACAATACAGTAAACAATAGCACAGAAGAAGTTAAAGAAAATGTTGAAAAAGGAAACATGAATTCAAGAGAAGGAAATAAAGCTAAAAGATACAAAGAAAAAGACGAGAAAAAAGCAAAACATAGAAAGAGTGGTAAAACAAAAGATAAAAAGGGTAGTAATGCAAATGACCAAGAAAATAAAGATGACAACATAGAAATACCTGAAATAGAAAAAGGGGTAAGAAAAAATGAAAGCAAACCAAAAAACAAAACAGCTAAAAGAGTAATAATTGCTATAATAATTATTGTTTTATTAGCAGGAATTGCAGTTGGTGGATATTTTGCATATACAAAATTTAGTAAAAAATTTAAAGATGTAAACATAGAATTAGGCACAGAAAGTGTAGAATTAAATCAATTTGTTATAGATGAAAAATACTTAGAAGGAGCAAGCTTTATAACAGATATGGCTAATATAGATTTTAGCAATGTGGGAAGTTATGAAGTAGAGCTATCATATGACGGTGTTACACAAAAAGTAATGTTAAATATAGTTGATACAACAGCTCCAGAAGTTGAGTTCAAAAATTTAGATAAGTACTTAGATTACGAACTTAATGCAGATGATTTTATAGAATCTAAAAAAGATTTAGCAGAAATGACTACATCTATTATTAACCCTCCAGAAACAACTGGAATAGGTACATATGAAATAAATGTAGAAGTAAAAGATAGTTCGGGAAATGTTACATCAAATGTTTGTATGTTAAATGTTTCAAGAGTGGTAAAAGAATATAATTTAGAGCTTGGAGACGAGTTAGAGAAAAAAGACATACTTTTAAATTATGAAGAAGACAAAGATGCTATAAAACAAGGTGACATAGATAAAATAAATAAAGAAGAAGTAGGAGAATATACAATTACAACAACAA
The DNA here is from genome assembly GCA_944393165.1 of uncultured Clostridia bacterium. The sequence continues at coordinate 2,068 of CALXZF010000008.1, read as the reverse complement.
TAGACGGAGAAGAAGAAACTATTACAATTATTATAAAAGATACAAAAGCTCCTACACTAAAATTAAGAGATGTAACTATTTATGATGATGAAAAAATAGATGGCAAAGGAGACTTTATAGTCTCGGCCAAAGATGCTTCAGGAGAAGTAAAAACAACACTAAAAACAGAAATAGATTATACAAAAATAGGGAAACAAGAAGTAACAATAGAAGCAGAAGATAAATATGGAAATAAAGTCGAAAAGAAAGCCACTTTAACTATAAAGAAAGATACAGAAGGACCAGTATTTTATGGATTAAGCAGTATGAGTGTCGAGAAAAACTCTTCACCAAACTATAAGAGTGGAGTAAGTGCAGTAGATGCACGAGACGGTTCATGTTCATTTACTGTAAATTCAAGTAAAGTTAATCTTTCAAAAGCAGGAACATATTATATAACTTATACCGCAAAGGATAAAAAAGGCAATACTTCAACAGCTAGTAGACAAATAACTGTAAATCACAATCAAGAAGACACAAATAATAAATTCAACCAATTTTATAACCAATATCTGGCAGGACAAAGCGTAGAAGGAATGGTATCAACAATAAGAAATAGAATTGGATATAACACAAGCTGGGGTGGAAGTGATCCAGTTTGGTATGGATTAACAAATTATTCAGGAAATTGCTATGTTCATGCAATGCTTGTACAAAAAGCATTAAACAAAGCAGGAATAACAAATAAATTAATATACACAACAGATAGAACACACTATTGGAATTTAGTATATCAAAACGGAGCATGGAGACATTATGATGCAACACCAGGAGGACATTTACTTGGCCCTGCAACAGATGAAGAAAAACTAAATAGTTCATCAATGCAAGGAAGAAAATGGTCTAGCTCATTCCCAAAAGCAGAATAATATCGTTTGGGTGTCGTTTGGGGACAGGCCTTAAAACGACAACTTTGTCGCTGGGGGACAGGCCTTAAAACGACAACTTTGTCGCTGGGGGACAGACTTTAAAACAACAATGCTGTTATCAAGGTTTTTGTCACATTTACGCTTGTCCCCAATGTATTACAAAACGAAGAAAATAAGGCAGGAGGATAAAAAATAATGAATGCACTATTATTAATAGTAAGTATCCTATTATATGCCAGCTTTGGCTGGCAAAGCCTATTTTATGTTTTCTTTAGCATAATAATTACTTTTATTGCAGGAAAACATTTAAATGGCAAACACAAAAAGGCTGTATTAATTAGCACTATAGTAGTAAATCTAGCAATACTAATATTTATGAAAGTATTACCATACACTAATTTATCAATACTTGCACCACTTGGAATTTCATATTATACTTTGCAAATAATTTCATATTTAGTGGATGTATACAAAGGCAAATACAAACCAGAAGAGAGCTTCTTTAATTTTACTTTATTTATTATGTATATACCACATTTGTTTATAGGACCAATAAGTAGATATGAAGACATGAAAGAAAACTTGCTTGCGAAAAGAAAAATAACTGCAGATAATATTTTCGACGGGCTAATTAGAGTATGCTGGGGGTTAATTAAGAAGTTTGTTATTGCAGGAAGAACAGCAATTTTAATAGGAACTATCTCTGGAAATCTAGAGTATAGTGGAGCATATGCTCTTTTGGCAATGATTATATATTCAATTAATCTGTATGCAGACTTTAGTGGAGGGATTGATATAGTTATAGGTGTGTCAAAAATGCTAGGAATAGATTTAAAAGAAAACTTTGATTCACCATATTATTCTCAAAGTATAAAAGAATTTTGGAGAAGGTGGCATATTAGTTTAAGCTTATGGCTTAAAGATTATGTATATATACCACTTGGAGGAAATAGAAAAGGAACTTTAAGGAAAAACATCAATTTACTAATAACTTTCACAGTGTCTGGATTGTGGCATGGAGTAAACTACATAATTTGGGGAATATTGAATGGAATATTTGTAATGTTTGGAGACAAATTCAAAACCAGATTTAAAACATTCAATAGATTAGTTACATTTCTAATAATATCGTTTTTATGGGCATTCTTTATTTGGCAAGA
>CALXZF010000007.1 GCA_944393165.1 uncultured Clostridia bacterium | reverse complement strand
GTGCCATTGCTATGTCTAATAGTTTTCTATATTCTTCGTTTGTATCATATAATTCTTTAAGTTCTCTATTTTGCTCCATTGCTTTTTTTATTGTAATGTGTAGCTCATTTGGAACCATTTTTGCAAGTTTGTCTGTTTCTGCATAAGATACATCTAATGCCCTTCCTACGTCACGTATTACCATTCTTGCAGACATAGTGCCAAATGTAATTATCTGTGAAACATGGTCATGACCATATTTTCTGGAAACATAGTCTATTACTTCTTGTCTTCTTTCATAACAAAAGTCAACATCAAAATCCGGCATGCTTATTCTTTCTGGATTTAAAAATCTTTCAAATATTAATCCATACTTAATTGGGTCAATATCAGTAATTCCTATTGCATATGCAACAATTGAACCCGCACCAGAACCACGACCAGGTCCTACAGGAATTCCATTTAATTTTGCATAATTTATATAATCCCAAACAATTAAGAAATAGTCTACATACCCCATTTTTTCTATAACTGAAAGTTCATAATCTTTTCTATCAATTATTTCTTGCGAAGGATTCTCTCCATATCTTTTTATAATTCCGTCATCTGTAAGTTTCTTCAAATAATCATAATGTGTTTTAAACTCTTCTGGCACATCATAATTTGGAAGTATTGTATGACCGAACTCAAACTCAACATTACATTCATTTGCAATTTTCACTGTGTTTTCGATTGCATCTGGCACATTTGCAAAATATTCTTTCATTTCTTCAGGTGATTTAATGTATAACTCATCTGTTTCAAAGCGCATTCTATCTTCGTCAGTCATTCTCTTACCGGTTTGAATGCAAAGTAATACTTCATGATTATATGCATCTTCTTTTTTTAAGTAATGTGCATCATTTGTAGCAACAAGTGGAATATCAAGCTCACGAGATAATTGTACTAATTTTTGATTTACAAGTACTTGCTCTTTTACTCCATTATTTTGAATCTCTAAATAATAATCTTTTCCAAAAACTCCTTTGAACCAGTTTGCCACTCTTCTTGCTTCATCCATATCATTTTTTAGTATTGCTTGGCTTACTTCACCAGCCAAACACGCACTACAACAAATTAAATTTTCATGATATTTTTCCAATATTTCTTTGTCGATACGAGGCTTATAATAAAAGCCTTCTGTAAAACTTAGAGAAACAAGCTTAGAAAGATTCTTGTACCCTTCATTATTTTTTGCCAGCAATATTAAGTGATTATACTTACTATCAAATTCCGTTTCCTTATCCTTCCTAGAACGAGGTGCCACATAAACTTCGCATCCAATAATGGGCTTAATCCCATTAGCTTTACACGCTTTATAAAAATCTATAGCTCCAAACATAACTCCATGATCAGTAATAGCCATAGCATCCATACCTAACTCTTTTGCTCTAACAGGCAAATCTTTAATTCTATTTGCACCATCTAATAAACTAAATTCACTATGCACATGTAAATGCACAAAATCACTCATCCTTTTTCCTCTCCTTTGCCGTTTGGGTGTCGTTTGGGGACAGGCCTTAAAACGACAACTTTGTCGCTAAGGGACAGGCCTTGTCCATTCATCGAATTGAATTATATCATAAAGAAATTTTTTTGTAAATTTATTAAGCATTGAAATGGAGCTTGCCTATATAATTTTATTAAAATCACATAAGCAAACTCCATTTCATTTTTATGGATTATTCAGCCAGCAATTTACTCAATTGCTCGTCATGTTTTTTAAAATTGTCTTCTAGAATTGAAATTCTCAATGAATCAAGTTCTACTTTTTTCTCAGTAGCATTTTGTCTGAATTCAATTTCAGTGCTTTTTTCTATATTAGCACTATAACCGTCAAATAATGCTGGCAATTCGGTTGTAACTTTGTCTTCAAAGACAAACCAATATCTCTCTAGGTCTCTAAACTCTTTATCGTGTTTATCTAACTTTGCATTAACCATTTTAAAGTTATTTGCAATTCCTTCGAATTCCTTGTCTAGTTTAGTTAAGACCTTTTCCATGAATTCTTTTTCCATAATACTTACCTCCTTTCGTATAATTTTATAGATAGAATTGTAACACGAAGTTATATATTTTTCAAGCAAAACAAGTCGACAAAATTCGACTGTTTGCTTGATTTTTCTCCCTGTTTCTTATTTTTACACACTAATTTAAAAATATTGCAAGCAAGTACAATTGCTCAATAACTATTAACAACTATGTTGCATCCATTTCCCAGTTAATTATTAAGTGCCCAAATCATTGCTTTGTCAACCCTTTTTCCCGTTGCAGATTCCAGAGCCTCTTTATATAGCTCTAGTTGTACTCTATATTTTTCTTCTAATTTGCTTACATCTCCCCCAGGTACATAATCTGTCTTAAAATCTACTAATATTAATCTTCCCTCTTTATCTATGTAATACAAATCTATAATTCCTTGCACAAGTATCATCTCATTTTGTTCCGCTTCATCATATATTTTAGTAGCAGGAACATTAATGTAAAATGGCTCTTCCTTATGAATTTCCTTTGCGTCTTTCAAATCTTTCCATAATAAAGAGTTTGTATATTTGTACAATATATCAACATTAATATTTTCTGCTTCTATTTTCGAAACAACGTTGTTTTTACATAAATCCTCTATAAATCTTTCTATATCTTCTCTAGTATATTCTTTTTCTTCGTCAAGTTTTTGTATGCATAAATGTATTAATGTTCCTTTTTGTGCTGCTGTCAGCTTATGTGTTTCTTCTATAAACTTTGGTTTTGCAGTCAAATTAATATGTGCCTTTTCTTTATTACGAGCCATATTTATCAAATCATCAATATCATTTTCCATTTCTAATTCTTTGAGTTTAGTCACAGATGTCTTTGTTGGAATTTGTGCAGATGCAATAAATTGGTACTTCCAACTTAATTTTTCTTTTATTTCTGCTATTTTACTTGATTCATCATTAATTTCCAAAGCTTTGTTCCTAATTATATCTTCTGTATTTATTTCCTCACTATCTGTTTTTTGCAACTCCTTTGTTAAATTATTTTTATCATAAATTTGTAAATCTATTACATTCTCGATTTTGCTTTCCTTATTATACTGATATACTAACTCTAGCCAATCTAAGTATGATGTATATTTTCCCACTATGTTTTCATGTATCTTTAAGCTTCGTCCCATAGAATTTTCGGCATTGACCAAATCAATCTCATTCTTTTTTAACATATCAAGCATTTTTTCTTTATCTTTCAATGCTTTTTCTATGTCTCTACTCATTCCTGTTATAACAAGCTTTTCTTTTGCACGGGTAAGTGCTACATACAAAACTCTCATTTCCTCTGAAATAGTTTCTTTCCTAGCTGCAATTCTTATTGCTTCTTTTGCTAGAGTAGCATACTCTATTCTTTTCTCTGAATCTATAAATTGTGGTCCAAATCCAATATCTTGATGTAATAATATTGGCGTGTTCAAATCTCTCAAGTTGAATTTTTTACCAGTACTTGCTAAAAACACCACCGGAAACTCTAGTCCTTTACTTTTATGGATGCTCATAATCCTTACAACATCATCATTTTCTCCTATTATCTTGGCTGAAGATAAATCTCCACTACTTGTTTTTACTTTATCTATAAAATTTATAAAGTTAAATAATCCCTTAAAACTTGCCTTCTCATACTGTTTCGCTTTTTCAAAAAGCATCTTTAAATTTGCTTGTCTTAAATTGCCATTTGGAAGCAAGCTTACATAATTCAAAAATCCAGTATCTAGATATATTTTCCATATAAGTTCATTTAATGGAGTATATTCTTCTTCTTTTTTCCACTTTTCCAATTTTTCAATTGTAACATCTATCTTATGTCTCAACTCGTTGTTTGCACTTAGTCTTGCTTTTAACATAGATTCATAAAATGGGCATTTTTTGTCACACAAGCGTATCTCTATCAAATCATTGTCGGTAAATCCAAAAATATTCGACCTTAGTACTGTAACAAGAGGGATATCTTGCATAGGATTATCAATTACTTTTAAAAGCGACATAATCGTTTCTACTTCCATTGATTCTAAATATGTGCTTGATGAGTCACTAAACACTGGTATATTAAGTTCTGCAATCTCTTTTTCGTAAATTGGTGCTAATACAGAAGTTGCCCTTAATAATACACATATATCTTTTGCCTTGATTTTTCTATATCCTGCTTTCCTGTCATAAACCTGATAATCGCTATTTAATAAATTTTGTATCTTTTTTGCAACAAATCTCGCCTCCAAAACAGAATCTTCAATTCTTTCTGTTTCTTCTTCTTCAAACTCATCATCTTTTTCTTTTAAATCAATAATATTGAGCTCTGCAATTCCTGCAATATTGCTATTGTCTTCAGTTTCAGGATAATTTGCCCCATAATTTAAATACTCGTCTTGATTGTATTCCACATTTCCAAGCTTTTTGCTCATTATATCTTCAAATACCAAGTTTGTTATGTCCAATACATTCTTTCTGCTTCTAAAATTCTTAAATAATTGGATTTTTATTCCTGGCTTTTCCACATTTTGTTCACTTTTCAAGCCATATGTAGAATATTTCTCTAAAAACAATTCAGGTCTAGCTTGTCTAAACTTGTATATACTTTGTTTTACATCTCCAACCATAAAAATATTATTACCTCTAGAAATGCTTGTTAATATTTTCTCTTGTACTAAGTTACTATCCTGATATTCATCAATCAATATTTCTTCAAACTTTGCTTGATATTTTTTTGCTACCTCAGACATGCTTTCATTTTCATTAACTAAAATCTTCAAAGCAAAATGCTCTATATCGTTAAAATCTATAATATTTCTTTCTCTTTTTGCTTCAGCATATTTTTTAGAAAATTCAATAATCATTTTTCTTAATTCATCCAATATTGGATACATGCTTGCTATGTCTTCATTTGCTTCTTTTGAGGTATACTTCACATCAAGTGCATTAAAGTCTTTCTTTATTTTATCTCTAATTTCTTTTGCTTCATTTTTTAAATCCAAAGTCACCTTTTTATCTGTAGGCCACTTGCTCCAAGAAATTGAATTAATCGTTTCATACGCATTATTCCATGAGTCCAACTTTACGCTCTTTAAGTTGTTAATATCTTCTTGTAAGACGCCTGAAAACTTATCTAATTCAGTAAATTTGAGTGTTTCACTTTTAATGTTTTCAAGTTTCAATACCATTGTTTCTATGTCTGTTTTAACATCGTCTAATATAACCTTTCCCCATACTGTATTAGAAAAATCTTCGTTTACATCAATGTTAAAATCATTTACTTTTTCGTTTACCCATTTTTCAGGGAAAGGATTACTCTGGATATATTTATATATACCCAGAATCAATTCCTGTAACTTTTCATCTCCTATATAATCTGTATATGTTTCAATTAACTTTATAAAACCCGAGTCATTCTCCATATACTTTTCTTCAAATAAATCTTCTAGCACATCATTTTTTAGCATTTCTATTTCTTCGGTGTCTCCAATTCGAAAATTTGCAGATGTATCTATTTCATAAAAATTATTTCTTATAACATCTAAACAAAATGAATGGATTGTACAAATACTTGCCTTATTTAATAATGTAATCTGTCTTTGAAGTTTTATATTATCCGGATTTTCTTCAAGCTTTTTGTATATTGCATCTAAAATTCTTTCTCTCATCTCACTTGCAGCCGCATTGGTAAAAGTAACTACCAAAATTTTATCTATATCTACATCTTCATTAATCACTTTGTTAATTATTCTTTCTACTAATACAGCCGTTTTTCCGCTTCCGTGCAGCAGCAGCAACTAATATATTATTTCCATTTTCATAAATTGCTTGTTTTTGCTCATTTGTCCAGTCCATTTTTTCCTCCTATTTAATACATTTGGGGCAAGCGTATTGATACAAAAACATCTACCTTTTTTGTATCAATATGTGCATAAATACATTGTGTCTCCAACAAATACCAATTGCTCATCTGAATATGCTTCCCAATTTTTTCCTTCAAAATATTCTTTATATATTTCTCCATCCATTGTAGTCCTCTCAAATTTCCTATCACAATAATAATTTAGAGCCTCTACAATACAGTAATAATTGTCAAATGCTCTTTGTACAAAAGATGAAAATTTCTTATCCCAACCATAATGAAAATCTCTATGACTAGCATCTCGCCAATATGCTACTTTTGATACTGTATTCCCAGTTTCTTTTTCATATTCTTCTATTTTATATTTGATTGCTATCCCCATATTTGCATCTATTTTATTTGTAGCAATATGTGCTGTATATATTTGTACTGTGTTAATTGAATTATACAGAAAGGTAGCTACTATCAATATTGAAATCACACTTGATATTATGCTATTTTTTGTCTCTAGGCTAGCTAAAAAAATCAATGACATTCCTACAATTGCACCTATTGACATCGCCATTCTTGGCTCCATTGAAGGACTCTGCATAAAAAATATTGGTGCTATGCAAATTCCCAAAGAAAGCAAAACAATTATAATGTATTTAACTAAAAGCTCTGTTTCCTTTTTCTGGAATAGCAAAATCACTATAGAAATGGCAATAAATATTAAGATTATTCCTGTTGGCCACAAATTATAATTATATATTAGTGTGCTTTTTATTACATAATCCATGATAAGTCTAAATTTTTTTAAATTAGCAATAATTCCTCCGCCAATTCTGCTTTGGTCTGTTCCTAATGCCATGTTTATAACATATATGCTAACTATATTTATTATGTATGAAATTATAATTATACTGCACGCCATAAGAGTCTGTTTAATAAGCTCTTTTGTTGTTCTTTTATCTCTAGCAATAAACATAAAAAGCACAGTTAATAGTAGAAATATGTTCACCGCTCCTTGATAGCAAAATGTAGCTATAATCACCAAAATCAATGCTTTGATGTATTTATGTTTTGATTCTCCCGAAAAGATTCTTGCTGCTAATACACTTAGTAGTACACTCAAGCACATGACGCTACATTCTGCATATAGTAAGTATTCTAACGACATGCAATTAAATATCAAAATAAAACTCGCCATTATTATTAAAGCTTTTGTCCATATACTTGAAATATTAATTTTTTCTTTTACGGTTTTGTAAATAAAATATACAGAAAAAGCAGAAATCACAACTGCTAATATTTCCATAGAAATGATAAAAAATTCATATGGTAAATTTAAAATTCCTCCAAGATATGAAACAATAGTTGATATTATTCTTGCATCCTTCAAAAAATATTGGCTCGGATATTCAAAATATCCCAAATCCATAAAATTATATGTATCAGATGCTATATGCATCTGTAAAAGTGGACTACATAATATTGTGCAAATCATTAAAATTATCCCAAAAACAAATATTTCTTCTTTGTTTTTTATTCCAATATGTATGTATTTTTTCAATGCCGTCGATTCTTGTTTATTATCATCATTCATTTTTTTACCGCATCCCTCTCATTTTCCTTTTTACTTCTTGTAAAATTACATGCTAATCTTATCACATTAATATACTTATTTCTACATTTTATTTAACTTTTTTTCTTTATAAGGAATGTTATAGTTACAATTTACAGCTGATATTGATTAGCAAAGCTGTGTATATTTTTTATTTCTGTTTGAGCGCTAAAGGTGGGGACCGACAAGTTTACAAACTGTTAACGGCACTTTTGTGGAGTTTATACAGTTTGTACGATGCCAAAGGGCCAAAACAGAAAATACAAAATATACACTGCTTTGTCACAAGAATGGCCGTGAATTGTGACAAGTTATAGGTTATTGTTCACCAGCTTACTTATTATAACTAAGCTACTTGTAACAGTTATAGAGTCAAAAATCAAGCATAACATGATTATGCTTGATTTTAAAAATATTATTTTTTTGTCACAGACACACCTGCTTCTATTGTTTCGCTTTTGTCATAAAAACGCCTTTCTTTATTGTATCAAGGTCTGTCCCCTAGCGACAACTTTGTCGTTTTAAGGCCTGTCCCCTGACGACAACTTTGTCGTTTTAAGGCCTGTCCCCAAACGAAATTATTTTATATAGAGTTCTGGGTCTACGCTTTCATTATCTTTTAATATTTCGAAGTGAAGATGTGATTCGTCAGCTATTTCAAATGTTGCTGTGTTTCCAACTGTTGCTATTGTTTGGCCTTGTTCTACTGTTTCTCCTTCTTCTACAAATTCTGCTGTTAGTAGATTTGAGTAAACGCTGGTAAATCTATTTGTATGCTCTATTACTACTGTAAGACCATATCTTGGGTCATTTTTTATTGATTTTACTGTACCGTCTGCAGATGCTTTTACTACAGTTGTCTTCTCTGCAGCTATGTCTATTCCATTATGTGTAATCCATTCATCC
>CALXZF010000006.1 GCA_944393165.1 uncultured Clostridia bacterium | reverse complement strand
ACAACAAATCCTGTACCTCTAATTTTAGTAGGATTAGAAGGTGTAAAACTAAAAGAAGGAAAACTTGCTGATTTAGCCCCAACCATGTTAGAATTAATGAGACTAGAAAAACCAGAAGAAATGACAGGTGAAAGTATTATAGTAAAATAAACAGAAACAAACTGGAGGAATGTATGATAGAAAATTCAGAGATAAGAAAAATTTACTCTGAATTACAGAAACAATTATTTTATTTGATACCAGAGAAATGGGATAGAATATACTTATATGCTTCTGTAGAAGAGAAATTTAAGGGGATTGAAACAGGAGAATTATTCTTTTACTATTTCCCGAAAGGAATTTTGAAGAAAAATCCTGTAAATGTATATAAAGTACCTAGTAAATTTAATCTCAATGAAGACGAATATATAAAGTTGGTTGAAAATTTGTACAAAGAGATAAAGAAAATATGGGACTTATATAAAAAAGAAGGTCATAGGCTTTGGCATAGCGTGACTGTTAGAATAGAGGGCTTAAAATTTGAAATTGAATATAATTATGATGAGCCAAATCGTAATAAATATTCGGACACAGATTTGCACATTATATGGGTATATAATAATTTGAATTTGCCCGAAGAAGCATTTAGTAGCAAAGAAAAAAAGATTATTCGTAATTATATAAATGATAATATATATTTTAGTCCTGATATTGAAACATACTCTGAATCTATTTACAAAAATCCAGTTAAAAAGATAGTTGACTATAATAGAGAAAAGAAAGAGCCTGTTTTCGTGGCTGAAACTGAAATGCAAAAAAAGGAAAAAACAGCAAAGCAAAAGTTTGAAGAACAGCGTTATACCTATAAAATAAAAGGAAAAAATAGGCTAAAAAATGTATACAACAATTATAATAGTGATAAAAAACAAAAAAATAAAACCTATGTAGAGCAAATTGAAGAACAAAGGGATAGGGTGAGAAGTCAAATTCTCAAACATATGTAAATTCGAAATAGAATTGGCTTCTTGTGTTGTCAAAATAACAGTTTATAATAAAAGATGTAAAGAATAATTAATGGTAATAATGTTTTTAACATTGATATAAAAAGTGTATTTAATACACCTTACAGGGGAATCCCTAAAAACAAAATAAAGAAAGGAAGATTACAAAATGAAAGATTATTTAGGAATTGAAAGTGTAAAAGCACTAGAAGTATTGGATTCTAGAGGAAATCCAACAGTACAAGTAGAAGTAGTAACAGAAGGAGGATTTTCAGGAGTTGCAATGGTTCCTTCAGGAGCATCAACAGGAAGCTTTGAAGCAGTAGAACTAAGAGACGGAGATAAAGACAGATACTTAGGAAAAGGTGTTCAAAAAGCAGTTGACAATGTAAACAAAATAATTGCTGACAAATTAGAAGGCGAAAATGTTTATGATCAAGTAAAAATAGATAAAATGTTAATAGACATAGACGGAACAGAAAATAAAGCAAAATTAGGAGCAAATGCTACACTTGGTGTATCTTTGGCAGTAGCTAAAGCAGCTAGCCAATCACTTGGAATGAGTTTATATAACTACATTGGTGGAGTAAATGCAAAAGAATTACCAGTTCCAATGATGAACATCATGAATGGTGGAAAACATGCTGATAGTGGATTAACAGTACAAGAATTTATGATAATGCCAGTTGGAGCAAAAACTTTCAAAGAATGCATGAGAATGGGTGTAGAAGTATATCACAACTTAAAAACTGTGTTAAAATCAAAAGGATTATCAACAGGTGTTGGTGACGAAGGTGGATTTGCACCAAATGTATCAAGCGAAAAAGAAGCATTAGACTTAATAATGGAAGCTATAGAAAAAGCTGGTTATGTTCCAGGAAAAGATGTATGCTTAGCATTAGACTGTGCTTCAACAGAAATGTATGATGAAGCTAAGAAAGTTGGAAAAGACGGATACTTATTCTGGAAAACAGGAGAATTTAAAACAAAAGAACAAATGGTAGACTTTGTTGTAGATTTAGCAAATAATTATCCAATAATCTCAATTGAAGACGGTTTAGCAGAAGAAGATTGGGAATCTTGGAAACTATTAACAGAAAAAATAGGAGACAAAGTACAACTTGTTGGTGATGACCTATTTGTTACAAACATTAAGAGATTACAAAAAGGAATTGACATGGGAGTTGCAAACAGCATACTAATCAAATTAAACCAAATAGGAACATTAACAGAAACATTAGATGCTATAGAATTAGCACATAAAGCTGGATACACAGCAGTTGTATCACACAGAAGTGGTGAAACAGAAGATACTACTTTAGCAGATGTTGCAGTAGCTACAAATGCTGGACAAATCAAAACTGGTGCACCATGTAGAACAGATAGAGTTGCTAAATACAATAGACTTCTAAACATCGAAGATGAATTAGGAGAGATAGCAATCTTTAAAGGAAGAAAAGCTATAAAATAGTATAATAAAAACCCAAGATGTTAGACAAAACTCTAATATTTTGGGTTTTTAAAATTATAGGAAATTGCATTTCCTATAATTTTAAAATGCCTATAATCGCTGTCGCCTTTGAGATTTCCTCCTTATAGTCGGAAACTCAAATCGGCACGAACAAAGAGCAACCAAGGTTGCTTGGTTCTTAAAGGGGAGTTATATAATGGATAATGAAGAAAAAGAAAAATTAAAACAGGAGTTAAAAGAAGAAGTAAAGGAAGAACTTAAAAAAGAAAATAAGAAAAAAAGTAGAAAATGGATAATAATTATAATAGTATTACTACTATTAATTGCAATAGGATTCACAGCATTTGTTTTTATCAGAAGACATGAATCAGAGGAAAGAGTAAAGCAAAATCAGGAAAATAATGAAAGTAACAATACCAATAGTTATGTTGAAGCTAAAATGCTTTTTGATATCGATAATGTTATAATTACAATGAATAATATGTATTCAAATTTTTTAGCATTAAATGTTACTATTGAAGGAAGAACTTCGTATGGTTGGGCACAAGAATATGTGAAAGATGAAAGTGGGAATTTTGTAGATATAGATACTGCAATAAGCAATTATCTAAAAAGTGATGACGGAAAAAACTCTGCTGAAGGATTAAAAAATACAGTAGATGACTTGAAAAATCAAATACAAAACATCGAATTTAATAAAGCCTATTTGACTGAAACAAATCTCGAAGCATTTAACAACAATTTGGATATATATGATATGGTAATGGATATGTATAATGAATTTATAAAATTTACAGAAAATCCAGAAGATTTTGACAATTTTAAAGAACAATACGAAAAAACAGAAGAAACAATAAAAGAAAATGAAACATATAAGGAATATGAATTAAAGAGAAAGTATCCAAACTTATATTAATTTTAGAAAACATAGTAAATTGCAATTATTTATAATGAGTAGTAGCAATTCATAGAATCATAGAATACAGAATTTTATAATATATTTGCAAATAGAGAAATTTATGAATTGCTACTATTTTACATTGAAAATATTATCAGAAAAAAAGAGTAAAAATTTTTCGCAATAAAAAATATAGAAATATAGATAAAAAACATCGTAAATTTGATAAAATAGAATAAATTTTATCTTAAAGGAGCGATGTTTTTTGAATAGAAAAGAAAAAAGAGAGAAAAAAGAAAAAATAAATGTGTTGAATGATTTAGTATCGATAATAAGACAATATTTTCCAGAATTGGTAAATAAGTTTAATGGATTAACAGACTTAAGAAATC
>CALXZF010000005.1 GCA_944393165.1 uncultured Clostridia bacterium | reverse complement strand
AAAGAACTGCCTTTTGACAAGAAAGGTTGCCAATATATTATAATATTTTACATAAAAAAACAAGCGAACATAGTAAAAATTTACAATTAATTTATAGTATAAATCAAATATAAATTATGTGGTTGCAGTAAAATTGCAATAAATTTAAACAGTAGATATCATATTGTAACATTTTTTTACCTCGCCATTATGCCCAAGAACTCAATCATATAATCTTTCATCTCTTTTTTCCTAACAGTGTTTTTAACACATATGTCTAACATTTCTATTTCTTCTTCACTTACCTTAAGCTTAAAACTTCCTATAATTTTATTTGCTTCTACTGGTGCATCAAAATAATAGATTGCATTTAGATCAATCCCTATTTTATCTAAATCTTCTTTTTTTATTGCCATATTTTCGAATTGCATCTCTTCCAAATACAATTTTACTCTGTTTTCTACTCCTTTATCCACATATATTCTACCTTCGTTTATCTCTAACCACTGATTAAATTTTTCTGTTACTATTTCCTTTATATTTATTACCTCAAAATTTTTATATGCGTATTGTATTAATTTTATTGTATCTGCTGAGCGTTGTTTTGTAGTATCTGCGCCAATTATAACAGTTATTATGTCTAAATCATCTCTTTTGCAGCTACTTACCAAGCACCTTCCAGCACCATTTGTAAAGCCTGTTTTTACTCCATATACACCAGATACGCTTCCTAGAAGGTTATTCGTATTATTTATTGCTTTTGCATATCCATTTATATAGATTGTAGTATTTTTAGTAGATACTATTTCCTTAAACTTTTCGATATTTAATGCATAATCTGCCATTTTAGCAAGTTCATATGCTGTAGTATAATGCCCCTCATTATCAAGCCCATGTGGCACAACAAAATGTGAATTTACAAGTCCAAGCTCTTCTGCTTTCTTATTCATCATATTAGCAAATTCTTCTACACTTCCCCCGACATATGTTGCTAAAGCAATAGCTGCATCATTACCAGACCTTAAAAGCAAACCGTATAATAAATCATTTACAGATATTTTATCATTTTTCTTTAATCCTAATCTTGAGCCCCCTATACCTGCTGCTTTAGAATCTATTGTTACTACATCTTTTAAATTTGCATTTTCTAGTACAACTATTGCAGTCATAATCTTTGTTGTTGATGCCATAGGAGTTTGTTTGTTTCCATTTTTCTCATACAAAATTCTTCCTGATGCTCTATCATAGATTAGAGCAATTCGTGAGTCAACATCGATTTCTTCTTCGCTACTATTTGTTTCTATGGTGCTATTGTCCATTTTTATTATACTATTTTCTACTTGATTTGCATCTTCTTGTATTATGTTGTTATCTATTTCACTTGTATCTTCTAAACCATTTATCTCATTTCCTTTTACCACATTAAAAGTAAAGCAAAACAATATAACTAATATGCAAAAAATATATATACTCTTTTTCTTAAACACACAAAATCACCTTTTAAATTATATTTAAAAAGGTGATTTTTTATGAATTATTATCTATTTCTTTTTGGTGCACCGAATTCTTCTTCAACTTCATCTTGAATTGCATCTATTTTTTCATCAGGAGTTTTTCCTCCTCTTGAATTATACCTTCTTGTAAACTCTTCTGGTGAAATTTTGGCTTTTCCAGCTTCTTTTCTAAGAGTAGTTTTCTTTCCATTTTCTAATACTATAATATCATCAGGTCCTAGTAAATCATTGCTTGCAGTATCATCCATATTTCTCATTTCTGTTTTTCCGTCTCTTTTTAATTCTGGTTTTGATTTATCTAGCTCATCATCAATTTCTGTGTTTTTACTCTTATCCATAAAATCTCTTACTTCCTTTGTAGAAGGTTTTACATTTTGTGTTTCCACTGGTGCAGATAAATATCTTTCGTTTTTATCTTTACTCAAATCTGCTCTTACATAATCCACTTCTAAAATTCCATATTGACCTATTTTTAAAGATAATAGTTCCTCTTGACCATTTGTTGTTCCACGATTACCAAGTCTTACCATTCCTGCTACTTGTTCTTGCTCTACTTTGCTTCCGTCTCTACTATTTATAGAAGTTACTGTTTGCCCTGTTGTCACTCCTTGCACACTCTCCAAACTATTTATGTTTTGGACTTTACCATTTTTATCTACTCCTACAAATGAGAATCTGCCTGCTTGTCCCTTGCTTGCATTAGAATAAACAACACCTAGTTTAGTAATTCCTTTTTCTTTAATTTCTGGCACCATATCTGCTAAAGTTTCAGTTCCAGTTACTTTTGCATATGGGTCAATTTCTTGCATGCTATTCATTCTATCAAATTGTATAGCTTTCTTTGTATCTATTTCTGAATATGAATCAATTTTTTTAGATTTAGAAATTTTAGATACTTCTTCTAACTTCATTTCATTTGCAATTTCCTCTATTTCTGCCTTAGTCAAAACAAAATCATCTTTTCCCAATTCTTTTGGAAGTTCAAATTTTGCATCTTCTAAAGTAAGAGTATTAAATAAAGCTTCATTAATTTCTTTAAGGCTTTCTATAAATTCCGGGTCAAATTTTAGATTTCCTTGTTCATCAACAGTTGCTATTAAATTATTGTCTTTGTCATATATTTCATAAATATTTTTTTCTAATTGGTCGTCACTTTCCTTAGATTTTGCTTTTCTCTTTTTGCTCTTAGTTTCTGCATCTTTTAATTTTACAATATATGCATCATTTACGCCTAGGCCAGAGCCTTTAAATTCAAAATCTTTAAAGTATCCAATGGTTTCTATTTCTTGGCCATTTTTTTCTAGCCTTTTTTCCATATTATTAGAAAGCTTGACCATATTTTGTTCAATTTTTTTTCTTTCTTTATTATCCATACACTTGTATTCCCTTCTAAAATCTATATATATTATATAGCAAAAAATATATTTTTTCAATAAAAATAGGAAACACGGTTTTTATGTGTTCCCCATTTTTAATTTTTGCTCTATTTTTAGTTAATACCTGTTGCACCTTTACTATTCTATATTGAATGACATCACGAAGTCTGTTCCTTCACCTAACTGCATTATGAATTGTTTTGTTACCTCAGCACTATCTGCATTGTCAGCATCTGAAACTACTATTGTATAAATGTGAAGATCTCCTCTTGTTTGATATTCTTGATATCCTATACTATTGTTATCAAAGAATGTATTTGTAATGTATTCTTCAAATGATTCCTCTGTAGGGAAATTATTTGCTTTAAATGTAGCATCTAGTTTGTTATATACATATCTATAATCATGGTCATTTATTGCTTCAAATACTTTTTGTATGTTTAGTAATACTTTTTCACTATCTTGTGAATTGTTGTATTGTTCTACGAATTGTGGCAAATCAATAGTATATGTGTCTAGAATAACTGTATAGTCCATTACTCCAGTTTCGTTGAAAATGTAATATTCTCCATTTTGGTCTACACATATATATTGTGTATAATCATCATACTCATTTCTTTGATATTGGCTTAAGCTCATTATAACACTATTTCTGTAATTGTCTTCTGCATAACTTTGGAATTCTTCATAAGTTTCAAATCTTTTATTTTTATACTCTTCATTTAAAAGTTCATAAGCTGATTCATAATCATACATCATATCATTTTTGAATTCATTAAACATATCTGTTATGTATGTCTCTATAGAGATGTTCTCATAATCAAATATATTAAAATCATTTTTTTCGATAGATGTTCCAATATCTAAGTTTAGCTCTTGACCAATTTGGATTTGATCCACATATTCAGTAATATAATCTGCTGGAACAATTTTAAATGTTCTATTTTGCATATCTACTTTTAGCATTAAAGTAAAATCAGTGTTCTCCCATGTTGTTCGATTTCTTAATTTTCCAGAAACGAAATATGCATACATGCTTTCCGTTTGTGCACTGACATACATGTCATCAATAATCACATCAGATGATGCTATTTGAGGAAATTGTTCAGATACATTTTCTTCGGTAATTCCTCTATCCTGAATGTAATTATCATCTAGCATATTATATACTGCTTGTTTGCTCTGGTTCTGGGCTGCTTCTATAGTTTGCTCAACCTCTTCATCTACTATTCCGTAATCACTCTCATCAGTTTCTGTTAAGTATGAATAGAATTTTTCTACACATGTTCTAACAGCATAAAAATTGTTTCTAATATCAACTCTTTTTACCTCTTTTTGTATGTCGATTTGTATATCTTCTTGAGGTGGATCAAATTCAATGTTTTCTTGATTGTTTCTATATAATATTACCGCCCCCAAAACAATGGCTACGATAATTAGTAATATTAATAATATTATTATAATTTTTTTTATTTTCATTCGCATTCCCTTATAATAATTATTTAGATTTTGAGATTAATCTATAAACTTTTAGTTTTGTCTAAGCGCAACCATAAACTGACTACCTATATCATAATACTTTGGCGCATCTCCTTGTATAGCACTATCGCTTCCGGCGTTATACCAACCGCCGTCTCCAGCATATAGCTGAACATGTGTTATATCTCTTGCCCCTCCATTAGTATCCATAAACACTACATCTCCAGCTTGTAATTCACTATAGCTGTTTATTACTTGCCAACCGTTACTTGTTAAGAAATTATATAATGCATTACTAGAATTGTAGTTAAAACTATTCATCTGTTCTTCTGTAAAGCATCCAGCTAGGTATAAAACACTTGATACATATGTTGCACAACATGTTGCTGCATTTGGATTATTAATTGCAAGCTCAATATTTCCACTTGTCAATAATCCTCCACTAGTACTATATCTCCAACCTGTTTGTGCTTGGTGTAACTGATCTGCTGCTGATAAAATATCCCCAGAATCTGTATACCATTGGTCTAGTTCAGCATAGTATCCAGTTTGGAACAAAGTCCATTCAGATTTTCTACGCCTTTCAAGTCCAGATAAATACTCGCCATCTGATGTTACAGGTTTAGACATATACTGTGTGTATAAGCTATGATTGAAATTTGCATTACTGTTCTTTTCTTCAAATTGATTATCTGTCTCATCATTCCAGTAAGTATTATATGAGTTAACAAAGTTCATTGAAGGAGAACCTCTTAAGGTAGCTACTGCTCCGCCTACACCACAATTATATGCTCTAGAAGTTAATGCATGAAGTTGATATTCTGTCAAGTTAAGTCCAGATGTTCGATTTTTTATGTCAGTATAGTACTCTTCTCTTATTCTGTCTTCTATTGCATCAACGAACTCAACATCTACTTCTGCTCCAATTTCTATTGAATACCCTGCATTAATAAACTCTTGTCCATGAGTATTTATGTCTATACCATATCCCACAACTGGTTCTCCTGCTGAACCAGTTTCTATTATATATTTAGTGCCGTCTGCATTTGTTGGAGGTGGTGAACTATGCTCCCAATATCTTATATACTCTTTTAGAAGTCCTGAGCCTCCTAAAGTGACTGTTGAAAAATCTTGTATTTCAAATAAGCTACCGTCCAGCTCTGTTACTCCATAAGAATTTCCAGTATATTTATACAATGCATACCTCATCAAATGTTCCATATTTTGCAAATCCTGATTTTTTTGTAATAAATAAAATAAAGTATCATCTAATCCCACTATATTCAAACCTGGCTCAGTATATCTAGTTGTATTTGGTAGTCTGAATGATGTTGCCATTAGTCCTACAAATGTTGGAGTGTCAATCTCGTTATTTTCATATCTTTCTGCATCCTCTGGCTCACCTATTATATCTACTACATCTCCTCTTGTACTTTCTTCATATTTTTCTATTGTCTTTGTTTCTACTGTAGTAATTGTTTGATTTGCTCTCCATTCACCTTCATTTCCTGCCGGTTCTTCATCTGGTATGTGTTGTGGATCTGACTCTGTCGAATTTGGTCCGTCGGTTTTCTTTATATAATTAATTGTTTGTTCACAAAACCATGTTTTAACATATGTAGGTTTGAATGATGGAGTAGTAGTTACTGTTGTGGTTCTCGTTATCTCTGTTACTGGTTCGCCTGCCTCTCTTCTAAGAACTGTCTGCGGTTCTTCATCAATTGAATTTGTTTCTGGTGCAACTGTTTCTTCCCACTTTCTCATTGGTGTATATGTGTATGTCTCTTCACGAACATTGGTTGACACATTATCCATTATAGTAATTTCTATCCTGCTATCTCTAATTAAGTCCGCCACCGCTGATACAAATTCAGGGTTTTGAGAAGTAAGTAATAAATCAATTAAAAAAGTTAATTTGGTAGAATACGGAGATATAACATTTTTGTAATTTATGTTTACTAATGTTACTCCTGTACTACTATTATCATTATCGACAGATAAATTATTTTCGTTACTTCCTCTTTCAACAGTAACTTGAGTTGTACCTGCAACCACTAAATTTCCATTTGCATCTATGCTGAAATAGTTTAATGCATCCATATTACCATTAGCTTGATATTCCTGCATCTGTTCATATGGTATATAAGTCAAGTTTCGTCTATTGTCAGTTTCATTTTCTCCATTCGCTCTATACACATACACAGAGCCATAGGCTTTATCTTCAGTGGATTCATTATGGTATAAGTTAAGTGTTTCTGTTGTAACTTGAGCTTCATAGTACTTTCTTAGGTATCGTCTCAAAGCTTCTTGATATTCTTCCTCAGTCATAGCTCCTTCTACTTCACCAAGAAGTCCTATGCTCTCTGGGTCAATATCTGACTCATATATCGAATTAAGTATGGTATCTATAGCTTCATTCTCTACAACTATAGCTCCATCTTCTTCGCTGTATGATATGGAAGCAACCAAGTCACCTATAGCGTCCATTCCAGCTTGAGCAGCATCAGCAACTATATCAATTATTTCTAAAACAATAACCGCTCCAATTATTATAAATATCAATGGCCACCCTAACTTTATTAATATCATTTTAATTGCTTTAAGAATAGTCTTTGCCACTGTTTTTACTGTTGTCTTTGCAGTTTCCTTTGCTGCTTTTTTTCCATAATCTACTGCTTTATCTTTTACTTCTGTCAATTTGCTATCTTTTTCTTCATTATCCATTAATATCCTCCGTCATTAAATTGCTATATTTACATCTATTATGTTTCCGCTATCTTTGTTTTGATCATATACTTCCTTATCCATTATAATGTTTTTAAATCTCATTTCTTCTATTGTTCTGTACTCATCATACATTTTATTAAATTCAATAGTTATTGCCTTTCTTGTATATGGTTCAATTTGTAAATCTGCTAATGGAGTTTCATTTAAAATAGAGTCGTATTCCGTTCCATTGCTATCAATTAAACAGATGTCATTAGAATTTACTCCTTCACTAATCATTATAGTCTTATCTGTTCTATTTTCTACTGTTATAGTATAAGATTCAAAATTGATATACTGTTTTCTTTTATTAATTGTAATTTTTATTTTATCATTTTCTACACTTTTATCTATTGTGTTCTTATCTACAAAGTTCGAAATACTAACTTTTCTGTCTCCACTGTCATTTCTTGATATTGTTATATAGTCTTCTATGTTATTTGGAGAACTAACTTGCCCAGTGCTTAATAAATTATCTTCGTAATAAGTAATTTTATATGTATAGTTTCCTGATTTTGAAAACCATAATTCCAACTCATATGTCTTTCTATTATTAAAGATTATATCTAAATAATTATTTTTAAACTCCTCTGGAGTTTTAAACAATTCATCTTTACAATCATCACTTAATAATAGGTATGCATTTTCGTAGTCTTGATTATTGCATAATTCAACAAACTGTTTTATAGCATTTGTATTATATAATATTGCTTCTGTTGTAATTTGCTCTCCTGATATAACTGATTCAGTTGGAATGCTTGTGTCTTCAATTATATTAATGCTTCCGTGTTTGAGATTGATTCATATTTTGTTGTTCTAAAATGTAATTAATAGCTTTTACTATAAAAATAGCAAAAGCTATAATTAAAATAGTTATTATTATTCTCACCTTATTTTGATTTAAATATCTAATAATTCTATTCATAATTATAGCCTCCACTTATATTAAATTCCACCATTTTGATCTAATATTAAATCAATTATATAATCAGCTTGTGAATCAGCTTCCGTATCATTTAATCCACCTTTTCGTCTTAACTGTCTCTTAATGTTTTGTTTTATCGTTGCAGAATGCTGTGGATCTCTTAACTCTTCTGGTGGTATTTTGCTTGCTAATTTTGATACTACCTTTGATTGATCTCTAGCCATAGCATCAGCTTCTTCTTCTGTTATTAAGCCGTTATTTACATCATTATCAAGTTGATTTCTAATATCCTCTTCAGTTTCCATAGCTTTTGTTATTCTACCCATATCTGTTATTCCTGCATTATAGTAATCTGCACCTATCTGCATAGCATTATTAATTTCTTCTTTTGTAGGTTTTCTTCCAAGATTTTTAGTAAGTTGTCTAGTCATTTCTTGTTTATTATCCTCATCGCTCATAAATTCTCTTTCTTGTGCCCTTAGAGTAGCTTCTTCATCTCCATAATATTTTCTTTCGAATGATTCTTTTACTCCATTAGCCATATTCGGAACTGCTTGTGCCATATTTCCAACGGCTTCTTTAACTCTTCTTCCTACTGCTGGTACACCAGCTCCTCCCATTGCCATTCCTGCAGCACCATACTTTAATACATCCTCCATGTCATCACTTGCAATACCAGATGCTATTCCTATAGCTCCACCTACAGCCGTTCCTATAACTGCTGGTGCAACTTTTCCAAGAGCAACTTTTGATACTCCTTTAAGCACATGACCTCCAGCAGCCGCAATTCCAATTGCACCTCTAATTGCTCTCTTTGATCTAAAACTGCTTTGACCAGATGTATTATTGCTTCTACTGATATTTGTACCTGAACCACTTGAAATACCTCGTATACTTGGAACCCCTCTTGAATTTCTAGTATATCTAGTTGGAGAAGCGCCACTAATTCCAGAGCTAATTCCACTTCCACTTCCAATTCTAGATCCGGAGCCTCTCGCAGTTCCCCCGCTAATTATTAAGCTAGAATTTGTTCCACCGTTTGAGCCACTCAAGTTAGAGCCTCCACTATTGCTTGCACCTAATAAACTTTGTCTTCTTTGTGTTTGTTGAGATGTTAGTTGTCCTCCACCAGTAGATGAGTTTCTTCTTCCAAATGCCGAACCAAGACTAGGCTTTTTAGAGTCTGAAATAGGAGTTTTAGTTCTTGGTGATTTTTTTGTATTTATTCCTCCATTTCCACTATGTCCTCCACCTTTTTCAGCTCTTCCAAACAGTCTTTTAACTCCTCCAAACAAAGCAGCTCCTCCAAACATTCCAGCTGCACTCATTCCTCCTGCAGTCTCTGCACTTTCAAATCCAAACATTCTTCTCATAATTTTCTCAGCTTTTGTCATGAATGCCAAGAAAAGAATTGCATATATTGGATTGCTCGTTGCTATTTGTATTGATGAACTTACAAATACGGTGTAAATTATCAAATGGAATGGTTGCAACAATGCATTAAAAACGAACTCTTTAAGCCACATGTTAAATGCTTGTGCCTGACCGTCTCGCATTTTGTCAATAGGATATGTGATTGCAACAAGTGGCGCCATTAAGGTTAAGAAGGCCATAGTAATTGCTCTTTTCAAATATATCCATGTAAACATTACAGTATAGAAAATTAATACTATGTAGAATATTAAAAATACGGCCTTTTCTGATAAATCCTTTGACTGTAATCTTATTCTACAAATTCCTGTCAAATCAGTTTTAAATACTAAAGGCGTCCCTTGGTAGTTTTGCTCAAGTGTGTTTAAACTTTGATTTGTATATATTCCTACCACCACATTATCAGATGCACTTGCAATGCCATCAACTAATGTTTCTACAAATGTCATAATAAATGACATTATATAATGTAGGAAGAATACTAAACAAAGTGCTATAAACCAATCCATAAGCATTTGTTTATATTTCGCTTTATCTGCTGCTGTACTAGATATAATCATTCTTATTCCAACATAAAGTAATACTGAAAGTAATGCAATAATAGCTAAATTTCTTAATACTAAATACCAACTAGCTATTGTTGAGTGTAAAGCTTGTGATATTGACCTATCATTCATTGCTTCAGACCCTTCGTTCATAGCGCCAACAAGTCTATCATGAATTCTATTTCCAACAATATCTACACACTGTTGTCGTAATTCTTCCCAATGATCTGGTAGCTCTCCTACAGGTATATTATCTGCCCATTCGAGTTCTCCGTTACTAAAGAATGTTGCTTGTTCAAGTAACCAAAGATCCACATCAATAAGATCCTCGCCGGATTCTACTTCGGCTTTCATAGTGTTATATGCGTCTGCTCCGATTTCTCTATTCAGGGCCGCATATAATCCGTCTCCATATAGTTCTACAAGTGCATTATAATTTTCTTCACCCAATATATATATAGCCCAAGATGTATCTTGACTACTGCTTCCCATATCTTGTTCCCATGTCCTTGGATTAATAAAGTTAGCATCCAAAGCTGGCACTTGATTAGAAAATATTTTTTCAGGTGTATATTGTATTATAGGAATATTGTATGTTGATTCTTCTGCTGCCTCTTGATATTCCGAACCAGATCCATCCAATATATTTATATCCCCTAAAAAATTTCCAATGGATGTAATTATATTTACTTGATCTAGTTTTGCTCCATTTATTCTGTATGTGATTTCTGATTCTGACGCCTGTAATCCATACGCATCAGGCATAAAAACTGTATTGGGTTCCACCAGAGAAAATATACTCGCATCATTTAGAGAGATATTAGCATCATACATAAAATATTGAAGCGCAGCTAATACAGCATCCCCTATAGCAGCAACAAAATCTGTTATCGGATCAAATAAAGCTCCTCCCCAACTAGCATTAGAATAAGTTGGCATTATGAAGTTAAATAATAGTACTATTATTATAGCTATAAATATTTTCTTTATTGCATTTTTGTTCATTAACTTTTCCATTATTTCCCCCTAAAAATCGGATCTTCTTCGTCTTTCTTTTTGCATTAGTTTGTTTAGGTTTGTTTCCACAAATTCAAATTCTTTTGCAGTTGGTCTTATTTGTATAATTGCGCTATCTTGTCCAACTTTTAATAATCCTTCTCCTTTTAGACAAGTAATTAAGAAGTCTGCTTCTCCTTCGCTTAGTTTAAATACTTCTTTTAAGTATTGTATTTCTGATTTATCCTGTGCCAAGAATAGTTTAGTATCTGAAGATGTAAGAACTGCTTGCGCTTCTGGTTTCTCATAGAAATCCTGAAATCTCTGAGATATAATCGCTAAAGATACATTCCTTTTTCTTGCACGCCTTGCCATTGTATTTAAGAATTCAACAGCCTCTGGATATGGAAGTAACATCCACGCCTCATCAACTAGAACTCTTTTTTTAGCAGCTTTTGTCTTATCTTCACTGTTCTTTTTAACATATTTTTCCCATATCCACTCTAGTAATATTTGTTGTGCAAGTGGTCTTGCAAATTTTTCTTCTAGCTGTGATATGTCTAAGTTTATAAATAGTGTTCCGTCTAGTAAATCAAATGTTGATTGTCCGTCAAAATATGCCATTTGTCCGTCATATTCTCTTATATATTGTTTCATAACTTTTAATAAATAACTGTAATGATAGCTATAGTCTGGGTTTTTATTATCATCTGCCTTTTTCTCTATTCTTTTATACCATGACCCTATGGTTGGCATGTCTTTTTTTCTTCTTCCAAGTACATTTGTGCCGTTCTCATCGGTTGCTGATTCATATAAGCTATTAGGATTGTTATTTATTCCATGTGCAGCATATTCTTCTGCAACCGCTTCAGCAATAATTTGTTTTGTAAGTTCATTTACCTCATCACTTCTTGTACTTCCTTTTGCCATTGTAAGTAAAGCCTGAGTAACATCTTCTACTTTATTTTCAACATTAAGTACAACTCTTTCTTTTCCTGTTATTTCATCTTTTACAACTTCAGTTTCTATATCAAATATGTTTATTATTGTTTTTGAGTTTGGGCTTATTACAACATTTATTCCACCTAAACTTTCAGCCACAATGCTATACTCACCTTCAGCGTCTAGTGCTAAGCTTTGAACTCCCATTAAAACAGCTGATCTCGAAATTAATGTTTTCATTGTAACAGATTTACCTGCACCAGATTTTGCAAATATAACCATGTTATAGTTTGTAAGAGAACTATGGAAATTGTCAAAAAGTATTGGTACTCCTGTCTGTTTATTAATTCCTAACGGAACTCCTGTAGAATGTCCAACTTCTGATGTTGTAAATGGAAAAACTGTTCCCATTGATCTTCTATCAAATGTATGTGTTTTTTTAATTCTATCTTCCATTAGTGGTAAATTAGACTTAAATGCATCTTCTTGCATTCCCCATGCACTTTTAATTCCAACTAATGATTTAGACATTTCTGTTGCTAACATTTTTGTATACCTATCTAAATCTTCTAAACTATATGCAAATAATGTTGCAACTATAGATGCTTCATATAATTTGTTATATCCTGCTGCAATTTCATCTCTTAACTGCTCTGCTTCCACTCTTTTTTGTCCTAAATCGCTCTCTCTGTTTATGTTTCCTCTGTCTGCAGCAACTATTCTTTCTGTTTCTAGCTCATTTATTACTCTGTTTAATTCATTTTGAGATCTTGACTCTGCAATTGGATTTATATAAATTGAAGTATTTATATCTCCAAATAGGTACATATCTCTAAATAGTTCTGGGAATGTACACATTCTAGGAAGTGAGGATACAAAGAAGCTTCTTGCATACCTTGTAACATTAGAGATAATTTCTAATCTATCTATATTGCTTGCATCAATTCCTGAAGGAGCAATTAATTCTTTAATTGTTTTCTTTCTTAAAACTTTATATTCTTCCGGTCTTGTATAATCATTATGCTGTCTTTGTTCTTCTTCTCTTTGTTTTTTCTTGAACATTCTTTTTTGTACCTCCTTCTTCTTTCTTTTGCTTTGGTTCTTCTTTTTGCTTTTTCTCTTCTTTAACTCTATTTATTGCATCATCTGCGACATCACTACCTATCATTGCTCTATTCTGTTCTATTATAAGTTCTGCCATTTGAGCTATTAAATCATCCACACTCTCTTCTTTCTGTCTTACTGCTTTTTCTTTTGCTGATTGTGCTTCCATTACTTTTTCATTTGCTTTATTAAATGCTTCCTGGTTTACCTTTTGGTCCAAAGCCCTCATCTTTTTGTCTAGTACATCTGGAGCTGTTGAATATAATTCATCATATCCTGCTCTTATTGCTTTATCTAATCCATATGTTTCTTGTTCATCTCTGTTATATGCTACATATAGCAAATCAACTAATGCAGAAGATGATAGAATTCTACCATTTACTTCACAACCTGCTAGTGTTCTTATTAATGATTGACATCTTGTATATAATTCTGAGAATGCAATACTCTTAATTTCTTCTTTATCAAAATCGTTTTGTCCCAAATCTTCAGGATAATAAGGCACTACTATATAATATTTCTGGTTAAGAACATTTTTATTTAAGCTCATTTTTTCTGTATCATATATTATATCCTTTCCGTATTCATTCAAGTTTCTTTGTTTGGTTAATTCATAATATGCGCTATCTAATTGTTCTTTTGTGTAATTTCCTGAACTAATCATGTCTTTGTATCTTTGCTCTTGTCTAAATAGGTTTTCTTCAATTTCTTTAACTCTATCTTTATATGTTTGAAGACTACTTTCAAGGTTTAAAGTTCTTGTTTGAACATATATTTGTATTGGGTATCTTATAGTATTTAAAAATTGAACAAATCCTTCTTCTACGGCATTTTTTTCTAGTTCTGACATCAAGTCGTAATTTATTCCTTGACATTCGATTACCATTATGAATTTTTGTCCGTCTTTTTGTATTATCATGTTATCTTCCACTTTATCAAATTCCATAAAATCCATAACAGAACCAACGCTGTAGCTTGTTTCTTTCTTGCCTTTATTATTCTTGTCTTCTATTGGCATCTCAGCTGTGTTATGTCTATTACTTTTCTTTCTTTTTGAAGTATAATATATTAACGCAAGTATTGCTATTAATACTATAATTGCCACTATTATTATCATCAAAATTGTTGTTAAAGTTTCTACATTATTTAGCATTTGTTTCTTCCTCCTTATAAATATATATTTTTTTGCCTCTCATCTTGAACTTTATAGCTCTTCTTATAATGTCATCTATGTTTTCTCCACCTGTTTGCTTTGTAAAGTCTATCTTTGCAATATTAGGCACTTTAAATGTACTTATCGCAAATCCTATTAATGCAAAAACTCCTATGATAATAAGTCCTACTGTTGCCATATTTAAGGCAGAAAATATAAGATAGAATATAAATCCTATTGCTCCTCCTCCTACGGTCCACACTATACTTTTTCCTGTAAATATAAATAATATTCTACCTTCTCCTTTAACATTTCTAGGCAAATTATATGTTCCCATATGTTCCTTGTATGATATATTTAATAACTTAAATAACCATACACTCCTTTCTTTAAATTTTTATTAATATTTAATATAATC
>CALXZF010000004.1 GCA_944393165.1 uncultured Clostridia bacterium | reverse complement strand
TTGGTATTCTAAAAGAAATTTTGTCAGCGCCCTCACAAGTGTGCGAGATTCCCTAACAAAATTTTTTAAGAATACCAAATTCAAATCACATTCCATTCCATATTCTCATACTTTTATAAAACATTTCAGGTTTTGCTCATTATATATTTTATTAGGCTGTGAATTGTAACCAAGAGGCAGGGCTCCTGCCTCCTTTTTTTGTCAAAAATCTTGTAATTGTTTACAAAAAATGATATATTATATGTGTTAAAAAAAAGGAAGGTACAATATATGAGTAGAGGAAAAAGATATGACGGTGAACAGAAATTAAATACAAAAAAGGTTTTTGCAGTAATAATTGCTATTGCAGTTATTGTAATGTTTATTATAGGCATAAGTAAGCTTTTTGATAATGAGGGAACAGCGCAAACAAAAACGGTTGCATTAAGGTATTTCCCTGTATATACAAATGGAAAATGGGGAGTAATAGATACTAGTGGAAATATTAT
This sequence comes from uncultured Clostridia bacterium, assembly GCA_944393165.1. The sequence continues at coordinate 2,273 of CALXZF010000004.1, read as the reverse complement.
AATCAATCCAGAGTATGATGAATATATAGTTATACCAGATAATACAAAACCAATATTTGTATGTACAACAAATGTAGATTATGAAAATAATACATATGATACAAAAGTATTAAATGAAAAAAATGAAGAACTATTTACAGATTATGATTTGGTAGAACCAATAGAAAATTATGATGCAAGCAATAATTTATGGTATGCATCGTCTATTCTAAAAGTTTCTAGAGACGGAAAGTATGGAATAATAGATACTAGCGGAAATACATTGGCAAACTGTGAATATGATTCAATTACTGCTCTAAAAGGTGTAGATAATAGTTTGCTAACAGAAAAAGATGGACAATATGGAATAATAGATAATGTGGGCTCAGTTATTATTGATAATCAATATGAAGAAATAGAACCTATTTCTGACAAGTATGAAAATGGTTATATAGTAAGAGACGAAAATGGAAATTATGGAGTAATTAATTTTACAAAAACAGTTGCAGTACAAGTTCAATATGATGACATAAAAAATGTTTATGGAAATGGAAAATACTATATTGTTCAAGACGGAAATGACTGGGAAGTAATAGATACTGACGGAAACGCATATCTTGCAGGAGAATATGATGATATTATTTCTGTAGACGGTGAAAATGCTGTGGTAGAAAATGAGGGCAAATATGGTGTAGTACAAATTGCAGACGGAAAAAAAATCATAGATATTAATTATGACAGTATAACATATGCTTCAGGAAATAATTATATTGTTCAAAATGGTTCAAAATATGGAATAATTAATACCGAAGGAAATAGAGTAGTTGATTTCAATTATTCAAATATTGTATATAGAAGTTCAGCAAATATTTATGAAGCAACTAATGATGATTATACATCAGATTTATTGGACTCAAATCTTGAAGTAAAATTATCTAATGTGATTATATCTGAGCTAAATGAGTCTAAAGGGTATATTAAAGTAAGAGAAAATGACCAATATAGCTACTATAATTTTAGATTTGAACAAAAAAGTAGCAATGAAATTTTAAATACGAATACAATATTTGTAAGTAGAAATGAAGACGGAAAATATGGATTTGTAGATAGAAATGGTAATGTAGTTGTAAACTATATATATGATGATGCTATGGAACAAAATGATTATGGCTATGCAAGCGTAAAACAAAATGGATTATGGGGGGCAGTAGATTCGGCAGGGCAAATTGCTGTATCACCTTCATATGAATTAGATAATAATGTTTTAGTAGAGTTCATTGGTAAATGGCATTTAGGAGAAGATTTGAATTTGTATTACTTTACTGATGAATAGACACATAGGAGGAAATATTAATGGAACTTATGACAAAATACCAATATACATATTTTATATATCCATATTTAATTGATGAAGGAAAATACAAGAAATATTTACAAAGTCTTTTAAAAAACAAAAAATGTAAAGTACGATTTTTTGATAAAAGAAAAGATATTCATTTATATACATATTTTCTACCAAATATTAGAGATTTTATGTTCTGGTCTTTTGGACTTGAAGACTCTGGAATAAAAGATTTCTACAAATTGGATACCACTGTTCAGGCAACCTTACTTGCTCAGCATGAATGCAATATTTTTAACTATTCATTACCAGAGCATTTACAGGGCAAAGTACAAACTGAGAATGGAATATTTTTTGAAATATCTGAAATTAAAATCATATGTTATAAATCAGGAATTTGCTTTTTGATGTTTAAAACTAATTTAGAAAATACTGATAGTTTCTCTGATTTGCTAAACTTTAATTATAAATTTAGAGAAATTAATTCTATTTCATATGATTTAAAAGAATACGAAAACATAAAAATTCAGTCAAGTAGTTTTAAAGATGTAAAAGATATATCTGCTGTTATTGAAGAACTTACTGGAGAGAATAATATATCTCAAAAAGCTAATATAGGAAATGAAAAGTTTTTTGTATATTCATATGCATGTGTGGATCAAAAAGATTGGAACGAGAACACAAGTGAAGAAGACTTAAATGGAATGTTTGAAAAATTTCGCTCAATCTTACCTGCAAATGCTCAGGTTATTAGTGATGAATTTGTTAAAGAAAATAGTCAAGTTTACAAAAATCAATATATAAAATATGGTTTTTCTGCAACAAGCACTGTTTTATTTACATCAACTATAAATACATCAAATTTCACAACAGTGTCACAAAAATTTGAGAGTGAGTATTTATATACATATATAATTACACTATATAAAAAGATTTATTTAAATAAACTCAA
>CALXZF010000003.1 GCA_944393165.1 uncultured Clostridia bacterium | reverse complement strand
CTTCTTCTAGCATTTCACTATTTATAATTGCGTTAAGTAAAGTGGTTTTTCCTGCGCCGTTTCTTCCAACAATTGCAATTTTATCTTTATCTTTTATTTCAAAATTAATCTCTTCTAGAATTGTATCCGCACCATATGTAATTGATCCATTTGTTATTTTGTAATTCATTAAGAGTGTTCCTTTTGTCCAAATTTTAAAGTTCGATTATTTTTTCCCATGGTAAATCGTCTTTTCCAAAATGTCCATAATTTGTTGTTTTTGTGTATATTGGCTTGCGTAAATCTAAGTATTCTATAATTCCATTAGGTGTTAAATCAAACTTATTTTTAATTAATTCTACTAATTCTTCGTCAGTCTTCTTTCCTGTTCCAAATGTATTAATATAAATTGAAAGTGGTTCTTTCATTCCTATTGCATAAGAAACTTGTATTTCGCACTTATCAGCATATCCATTTGCGACAATATTTTTAGCGATATGGCGAAGCATATATGCAGCACTACGGTCTACTTTGCTTGCATCTTTTCCAGAAAAAGCACCTCCACCATGTCTTGCATATCCACCATATGTATCTACTATAATTTTTCTTCCTGTAAGCCCTGTATCTCCAAGAGGTCCTCCTATTACAAATTTTCCTGTTGGATTTACATATATATTTGTTTTGTCATCAATCATATCTGCTGGAACAATTTCATTAATTACATGTTTTATTATATCTTGTTTTATTGTCTCTTGAGCAACTTCTTCCTTATGTTGTGTTGAAATTAATATTGTTTCAATTCTTTTTGGCTTATCATCTTCGTACTCCACTGTTACTTGCACTTTGCCGTCAGGTCTTAAATATGTAATAATACCTTCTTTTCTAACATCTGCCAATCTCTTTGCTAGTTTATGTGCCATGTTTATTGCATATGGCATATAGTTTTCTGTTTCATTTGAAGCATAACCAAACATTATCCCTTGGTCTCCTGCTCCTCCTGTGTCAACTCCCATTGCAATATCTGGACTTTGTTTTGTAATATCAACATTTATCTTGCAAGTTCTGTAATCCATGTCTAGATTTTCATTATCATAGCCAATTTCTTTTACTATATTTCTTACAAGATTTTCTATGTCAAATTTAGCTGTGGTAGTTATTTGACCCGCGATAGTAATTGTATTTGCTGAATCAAATGTTTCTACTGCGACCCTTGAATTTTCATCTTGTTTCAAACATTCATCTAATATACTGTCTGAGATTAGGTCTGCTAATTTATCTGGATGTCCTTCAGTTACACTTTCTGAAGTAAAATAATATTTTTTCATGTTTTCTCCTTCTTTCTAACTCTTTACAGTATACTATATTACACTATTTTTCTTAGATAGTCAATCGATTTTCACTAATATTCAAACTCTAAATTTGCAATGCTTATAAGTTCATTGTTTTCATCAAATTCTAATTTAAACACTTCTGGTGCATCAAAAACCTTATCCACAAAAACCTTTCCTCTAAAACTCATACATTTATGCTTATCATTTTGTATATACTCTAATTTACACCATTCCATAAGTAAAAATGTTAATGAAGCTCCATGAGTAAAAATAGCGATATTTTTTCCCCTGCTATTATTTATTGCATCAATCAATCCATTTTTCATTCTATCTTGTACTTCTTTTCGAGTTTCTCCTTCTGGATTTCTTAGATTCCCATTTGAGTATTGTTTTATAGTTATATCATCTTTTTGCACAATGCCCACTTTTCTTTCATTAAACCTATCATCTACATGTATCACCATGTTTCTGCTCTCTGCAAAATATTTTGCCGTTTGAATAGTCCTTGCATAATTACTTGAATAAATGATATTTAAATTGTCAAACTCTTTTTCTTTGCTTAATACCTCAGCTCTTTTTTCTCCTTCCACACTCAAGACAATTTTTTCTCTTCTATTTTGGTAATATTCAGTATTTTTTTCGTGGTTGACTAGTTCATTTGTTAGCTTTCTTGAATGCCTAATTAAATAAACAGTAGTTATATTTGACATACCTCTTATTTCCTCCATACTAGAATTTAAATATTTATACATTAATCAAATTCCAAGAAATTATATCATACATAAAAAAAATACTCTACACTTTCGCGTAAAGTATTTTCTATTTTGATGATTTTTTCTTAATCAACATTAATTAATTCATATTCTCTTGTACCAAAGTCTAATTCTGCTGCAGCTTCTATTGTGTGTATTCCATGTTGTCTTTCAACTCTTTCTACAAAGTGATCTCTTCCTGGGTCTTTTGAATTATATACTAAATCTATACAAGCTTGGTCTATTGCAATTGGATCTAAACTTGCCAAAATTCCTATATCTTTCATGCAAGGGTCTTCTGCAACAGCACAACAATCGCAGTCAACAGAGAGGTTACACATTACATTGATAAATGCAATATTTCCATTAAAATGCTTTACTACACTTGAAGCAGCATCTGCCATAGACTCTAGGAATTTGTCTTGTTCTGGTAAGTTATCCCATATTTTAGTTTGGTCTTTTGATTGTCCTGCAGAGTGTATCCATGATTTTCCTTCTGATGAAGCAACTCCAATTGATAATTGTTTTAATGCTCCACCATATCCTCCCATTGGATGTCCTTTAAAGTGAGATAGCACTAACATTGAATCATAATTATTTATATCTTTTCCAACAAAGTTTTCTTTTAAAATTTTTCCATTAGGTATTTCAAGTACTACATCTGGTCCTTCTTCGTCCATTAAGTCTACATTAAAGTATTTTGACCAGCCATGTTCTTCTATTAACTTTTTATGTTTTTCTGTTGAGTTTCTAGCTCCTTCATATGCAGTATTACATTCAACAACTGTACCATTAAGTTTTTCTACAATTGGTTTCACAAATTCTGGTCTAAGATAATTTTGGTTTCCTTGTTCTCCAGAATGTAATTTAACTGCAACTTTTCCAGGTAGATTAACTCCTAAAGTCTCATACATTTTTACAACACTTTCTGGTGTTATTTCTTTTGTAAAATAGACTTTTGATTTTTCCATACAAATCATCCTTTCTTTATAATTTAATATTTTTGTTTATAGATTAATTATAAGTCATTTTTATCATATTAAACAATAAACTAAAAAATTTGAATTCATCTTATTTATATCACTTTGAGTTTACTTTAAGTCAAGTCTTGCAATGTTTCCATGTACTCTTACTCTCACTCTATTTATTCCCAAGTCTTTAATTTCTTTTTCTGCAAGTTCTACTTTCTGCAAATCTTGCGCCCCTATTTTCGTATCATATGGAAATCTTGTTGCCAAACATGAATTTGAGGGTTTGGCCCAAAATTTTATTCCAAGTTCTTTGC
>CALXZF010000002.1 GCA_944393165.1 uncultured Clostridia bacterium | reverse complement strand
GGAATGGAATGTGATTTGAATTTGGTATTCTTAAAAAATTTTGTTAGGGAATCTCGCACACTTGTGAGGGCGCTGACAAAATTTCTTTTAGAATACCAATGAAAATCAGCTTGACCGACATATTCGAATTACTTTTATAAAAAATACTATTAGCTTATAAGAAATTTTAGTAACCCAGGTAGTTATTTTTTAATCAGGTATACCAATTTTATATTCTATATTTTCCATATGTGGAAACATCTCTTTTATTCTTTTTAAAGTTAGCATACTATGCCTTGGCTGAGGATTTTTTTCATCATCTGTAAGTAACTTTTGAGTAAAGCAATTTTCAGCCGTTTTATATAATAAGTATCTATTTCTAACATAGGTATAATACATTTGATAACCGTCATCTAAATTTTGTTTAAATTCTTTAAATGTGTATCTTCCGTCCATTTGTCCTCCTCTTTCTTTTTTCTAATGTATCATTTCTTCGAATTCTTGCTCTGTAATTATTTGTATTCCTAGGTTTTGGGCTTTTGTAAGTTTACTTCCTGCTGATTCACCTGCTAATACATATGAGGTTTTTTTAGAGACTGTTCCAGATGTTTTTCCTCCAAAATTTTCTATTATTTCTGTTGCTTGGTCTCTTGAATATTTTTGCAATGTTCCTGTTAACACAAATGTTTTGCCTGCAAATCTATCATCTACTTCTTCATCTTGCTCTGTTTCCATGTTTACACCATATTCTTTTAATTTATTTATTAAATCTATTGTTTGTTCTTCTCTAAAGAAATCATATATACTTTTTGCAATTATTTTTCCAATTTCTTCTCTTACACTCAAACTTTCATACGATGCGTTCATCAATTTATCCATTGATCCATATGCTCTAGCTAAAAGTTTAGCTGTTTTAACTCCAACATGTCTTATTCCTAGTGCATTAATTAATCTATATAAGTCTCTATGTTTACTTGCTTCAATACTATCTATTAAATTCTGGGCAAATTTTTTACCATTCTTTTTTAGTGATGCTACATCTTCTAATGTCAATTTATATAAATCTGTTATATTGCTAATTAATCCTCTGTTGATTAATTCTTCTATTATAACATCTCCAAGTCCAATTATGTCCATTGCTTCTCTTGAAGCAAAATGCACTATTCCTTTGTATAATTTAGCAGGACATTCTACACCATTGCAATACCATGCTGCTTCTCCTTCTTCTCTAACTGCTTGAGCACCACATACAGGACATACTTTTGGCATTTCAAATATTTTTTCATGCCCTGTTCTCTTTCTTTTCTTTACTTCTACAACTTCAGGTATTACATCTCCTGCTTTTTGGATTACAACAGTGTCCCCTATTCTAATATCTTTTTGTCTAATATAGTCCTCATTATGCAATGTTGTTTTGATATTCTAGAACCTGCAACTACTACTGGCTCTAAAATTGCCATTGGTGTTATTGCTCCTGTCCTTCCTACTTGGCATATAATATCTTTTAGTTTTGTTTCTTTTTTCTCAGGTGGATATTTATATGCAACTGCCCATTTTGGTGTTTTATATGTTGTACCAGCCTTTTCTCTTAAATCTAAATCATCCACTTTTATTACTGCACCGTCTATGCCAAAACCTATTTTTTCTCTATCTTGTCCTATTTTTTCTATGGCATTTATTGCTTCATCTATATTTTTGCATAAAATTCTCACAGGATTAACATTAAATCCTAGTTTTGCCAAATAATTTAAACTCTCATAATGTGATTTAAAATGAATGTCATCACATTTTTGAACATTGAAAATATATATGTCTAGTGGTCTTTTTGCAGTTATTTTACTATCTAATTGTCTTAATGAACCCGCTGCTGCATTCCTAGCATTTGCAAATTGTTCTTCATCATCTATTGCTCTATTTGAATTTAATTTTTCAAATTCTTCTTTTCCAATAAAAACCTCGCCTCTTACAGTAATATTTATTGGTTCTGCAAGTTTCTTAGGAATAGATTTAATTGTCATTAGATTTGCTGTTACATCTTCTCCTACTGTACCATTTCCTCTTGTCGCTCCACGAACAAATACTCCATTTTTATATTCTAAAGCTGCAGAAAGTCCGTCAATTTTAGTTTCAACAACATAGTTTAATTCAGTATTGTTTTCTTCTGCAAGTTTTCTCATTCTTTCGTCAAATTCTCTTACTTCTTCAAATGAAAATACATCTTGCAAACTTTGTAGTGGAACTTCATGTGTAACTTTTTCAAATCCTTTTTTTATACTTGCTCCTACTCTTTGTGTTGGCGAATCTTCTCTAATAAGGTCTGGATATTCAGCCTCTATTTTTTTTAGCTCTTGCATAAGCATATCGTATTCATAATCACTAACAACTTGTTTATCATCAAAATACATTTGAGTGTAATATTTAAGTAAAGGCACTAATTCCTCTACTCTGTTTTTGGCTTGTTCCCTTTCCATTTCAAATCACATTTCCTTTCTAAAGCACAAATCTGTTTATATTTCAATGTCTATGTACATTATTATGCTCTAATTTCATCCTTGAATAATTCTTTGCTTCCTTTTAAATAGCTAATACCTGAAAAAATTGTTGCTATTACTGATATACCTATTAATGTTGTACTTAACAAATTTATTATAAACTCTGCTCCATATAAGTTACCAGTAAAAATCGCTCCAAATCTATTGTTATCTATAAAAGCAATAATTATACCTAACATTTGCGTACATGTTTTAATTTTTCCCCATGCATTTGCAGCAATTACTTTGCCATTTTTTTCGACTGCTACCAATCTATATCCAGAAACAACAAACTCGCGAATTACTACTATTGCTGGAATCCAAGCTGGCAATCTACCAGCTTCTTCAAGAATTAGCATTGCTACTATTACCAAAATTTTGTCAGCTATTGGATCTAAAAATTTTCCAAATGTAGTTATTTGATTTCTTGACCTTGCTATATATCCATCAAGTTTATCTGTTAGTGATGCTATAATGAATATAACATCAATTATAATATATGTTATGGAAATACCCCATACCTCTCCTTCAATGCCCAAAAGTGGTATTATAAGTATTATTGGTACTAGAATGATTCTAAATAGTGTAAGTTTATTAGCTAAATTCATTTTGACCCCCGTAAAACAAAAAAATTCTTTATACATTATATATAAAGAATCTAAAAAAATAAATACTTATTTTAAAATTTATTTATTTTTTTATAGCAGCTTATAAACTTGCATGTTCACTAAGCATAAGCCCAGTATAAACAGTCGAATATTCAGCTGTAATTTCATTCACAATCTGTTTCTCATCTTCTATTAAATTTTTTCCTAAATTCGACATTCGCTTATCAAGCTTTTGTGTTAACTTAGCACAATCTCTTAGTTCTTTCTTAATTCCTTTTGGAATATCTTTTTCGTATTTATAATTTATTTTATGCTCTAGACTTGCCCAAAAATCCATTGCCATAGTTCTAATTTGAATTTCTACTTTTACATTTATTGTTCCTACAGATAAGCTTACAGGTACAGAAACTATCATATGATAACTAGAATAACCACTTTCTTTTGGTGAAGAAACATAGTCTTTTTTCTTAATTACAGTTATATCTTGCATATTTTCAATCATGTCTACAAGCTTATATATATCCGGAATAAAAGAACATATAATTCTTAATCCAGCAACATCATTAATAGTTTTCACCAAATTCTCATGTGTAAGCTCTAAACCTTTCTTTTTTAGTTTGTTATTAATGCTCTCCTTTGTTTTTATTCTGCTTGTCATATGCTCAATTGGATTATATTTATGTAACATTTTAAATTCTTCACTAATCGTCTCCAATTTACTCTCTAGTTGTCTTAACGCTGCTCCGTACATAAGTGTAAGTCTTTTATATTCAACATCTTCTTGCAGTTTATAATCATCTTTTTTCACTACTAATTCTTCTATGGTTCATCAACTCCCTTCGTTTATATTTATACATTACTTTTATGTCCTTTATGTGTATTTTTACTGTTTATTTAAAGTTTTCTTAAATTTTTTCTCTTCTAATTTTTTATTTGTATTCTCTTCTATTATTGCATATATTACAGAAACTATTGGAAGTCCTACTATCATACCAATTATACCAAATAAACTTCCGCCAATTGTTATGGCTACTAAGACCCAAATTCCGGGTAATCCCATGTTTTTTCCTACAACATGAGGATAAATTAAATTTCCTTCTATTTGTTGAAGCACTATTATGAAAATAATAAATATCAATGCTTTAATTGGATCAATAACAACTATTAAGATAGCACCTATAAATCCACCTATAAAAGCTCCAACTATTGGTATAAATGCTGTAAGTGCTGTTAATGCGCCTATTGGTCCTGCATATGGTATTCCTAATATAAACATACCAATTGCACAAAGCACTCCTAAAATAACAGCCTCTTTTGCTTGACCAGTTAAGAAATTCCTAAATGAATCTCTTGAAAGTCTACATACTTTAATAATATGGTCTGCCTTATCTTCACTGCATCTTGCATATATGAATTTCTTAGCTTGTATTTTTAAGTTTTCTTTATTTGCCAAAATATATACAGCAAATATAATTGCAATAAAGAAATTGACTATATTAGAAATTAAGCTTGCTGCTTGGTTAATTGTTACATCTAATACATCTTTAGAAATATTCATTATTCCATTTCTTAAAGCTTCAGTATCTATATTTATATTTTGAATAAAATTATTTATCTCTGGAACCCTAGTTGTTGTGTCAATTGCAAAATTCTTTAACTCTTCTAAATATCTAGGAATATTACTTATTAAATTGCTGATTACTCTATAGAATTCTGGAACTACCAAAACCATAATTATTGTAATAATTGCAACTATTGTAATAATTGATAAAACAATTGATATAGTTCTCTTAAATTTTTTCTTCTTTTCAGTTTTATTCACGCTTATTTTAGCATTTTTATTAGTTTTTTTCTTTCTATTTTTAAATACAATATTTTCATAAAATGTCATAAAAATATTTAGAACAAAAGCTATTGCTAAGCCCCAGATAAATGGTGATATTATATTTAAAAACACTTTAATTCCATTCCAAACTGTTCCTATATTAAGTACAACTGCAAGTAAGATTATTGCTACTGTAACTATTTTAATAATTTGCTTTGTATTCTCTTTATCAAGTTTCATTGTATACTTTCCTTTCTATTTTCTTAATCTCAAGCTATTTAATGTGACCGTTATACTGCTTAATGTCATTGCAAGAGATGCAAACATTGGATTCATTGTAAGTCCCCAAGCTGAAAATATTCCCATAGCAATTGGCAACATACAAATATTATAGAAAAATGCCCAAAATAAATTCTGCTTTATATTTCTAATTGTTCTTTTGCTAATATCCATTAATTCTGGTATTTTTTCTAAGTTGTCCTTCATAAGAACTACATCACTACTGTCCATTGCAATATCAGTACCACTTCCAACTGCAACTCCAATATCTGCCGTAACCAAACTTACACTATCATTAATTCCGTCTCCACACATCATAACTAATCCATTTTGTTTTAGCTTCTTTATTTCCTCTGCTTTTTCTTTTGGAAGCACATTTGCAATTACTTTTATAATTCCAATACTATCCCCAATTGCTTTTGCTGTTTTTTCATTGTCTCCAGTAAGCATTACAACATTAATATTTTTGCTTTGTAGCTTTTGTACTACATCATATGCATCTTCTTTTATTATATCTTTTACACCAATTAATGCAATCAACCTATATTCGTTTTGAGGTTCATTATTTTCAATTTCTGCCACAAACAAGATACTATTTCCTTCTTCCTCCAACTCTTCTTCATCTTGCAATGCCATTTCTATATCCACATTGTTTTCTCTCATTAGCTTGCTATTTCCAATTAAATATGTATTGCCATTATAATCTGCACTAACACCATATCCTGCAATATTTTTAAAATTTTCCACCTCTACTAATTCCATATTATTTTCTGAAGCAAAATTTACTATTCCTCTTGCAATTGGATGTTCTGACTTATTTTCAATGCTAGCAACAATCTTTATAATCTCTGCATCTGTTTGACTTGCATTTAGTGCTTTATCTATCTTCTTCACATCTACCACATTTAACACATTCTGCGGCGTTTGACTTGCACTTAGTGCTTTATCTATTTTATTGTTAGTTTCAAATTCTTTCTTATTTTCTTTATTATTTTTGTCAATGTTTTCTGTGTAATTAAACATTTTGCTTAAACTAAGTTTTCCTTTAGTAAGGGTGCCTGTTTTATCAAATACTACTGTTTTTACTTTATGACTATTTTCTAAGCTTTCACTATTTTTTATTAAAATTCCTTCTTTACTTGCTACTCCTGAAGAAACAACAATTGCAAGTGGTGTCGCTAGTCCCAAACTACAAGGGCATGCAACAACTAAAACAGTAATAAATACATTTATTGCAAAACTCAAAGTTTGGCCAAGAACAAGCCATACAATTGCGGCCAAAAAAGCAAGAGCAATAATTGTTGGCACGAAATATCCACTTATTTTATCTGCAATTTTTGCAATAGGCGCTTTAGTATTAGTAGCTTCTACAACCATTCTAACTATTTCCGAAACAGTAGACTCTTTACCAATTTTTTCAGCTTTGTACTTAATAGTTCCTTCATAATTAATACTTCCAGCAATTACTTTGCTTCCTACTTCTTTCTTAAATGGTACACTCTCTCCTGTAATAAACGATTCATCAATATGTGTTGAGCCTTCAACAACTTCACCGTCGACAGCGATTTTTTCTCCTGGCTTGCAGATAACTATATCTCCTTTTGTAATTTCATCTAGAGTAACTTGTATTTCTTTACCTTCTCTTAAAATAGTCGCTTTATTTGGAGTAATCATCATTAAGCTTTGTATTGCCTCTTTGGTTTTATCTTTGTTTCGTGCTTCCACATATCTACCAATATTAATAAAAAACAAAATAATAACAACAGATTCAAAATATAGATTTTCCACATATTCATGATGACCAGTAAAAATCATATATGTACCAAAAATGCTGTAGATGAAACTGCTTAAAACTCCTAATCCAACTAAAGTATCCATATTAGCTGTTTTATGAATTAAATTTTTATAACCATTTTTTAGTATATCCCACCCCATTATCATAGCGATAACACTAAGAATTAAAAGAGATATAGTAAAATTAATTGGATATGTATGCATTCCTAACAATGGTATTTCTGGCAAACCTATCATATGTCCCATTGCAATATATAATGTCAAAATTGCAATAAAAGTAAATCCCCATAATTTATATTTTTCTCTAGATTTTTTCTTTTCTTCTTTTTGCAAGTTGTCAATGCCTAAGCTCTCAAATCCTGCTTTATGAACAAACTTCTCTATTTGAGGAATATCAAGTTTTTTCTCATCATATTCTACACTTGCATTATTCATTACAAGATTAACTGTAGCATTAATGATTCCGTCTTGCTTATTTAAATACTTTTCAAGTCCACTTGAACAAGCACTACATGTCATGCCATCAATTTTCAATAAAACTTTTTTCATTGTCTTTTTTCCTCATGAAATATATTTACAATCTTTTTTATAAATTTAATTTACATTAAATAAATGATTGCATAAGAAAAATCAATGTAAATTAATATGGTATTATTATCTTCATAATGTTGTATAAATTATTCAGCTTCGAATCCTGCATCTTAGATAGCTTCTTTTATTTCATCTAAACTTATTTGTAAATCATCATATTTTACATCTGCCTTTGCTTCTTCTAAGCTAACTTTTGCATTTTCTACTCCGTCTTGATTATTTAGTACCTTTGTTAATCTAGTACTACATCCTTCACAATGCATTCCTTTAATTTTTAAACATACTTCTTTCATAAAAACCTCCATTCAAGCAATTTATGCTCTAATAAAATTTTAATCTCTTATTTTTCTTATGGCTTCTGGCAAGCATTTTACAGTATCTGATGCAATCATACTAATATCAGTATATTTTTTCTGTGCTAATTCTCCTGCTAATCCATTTAAATATGCTCCTGCTGAAGTAGATAGAATGTCTGGTTCATTATATCCTAATAAACCGACAAGAATTCCTGAAAGTACATCTCCGCTTCCTGCTGTTGACATTCCACTACAGCCTCTTTTTATCAAATAGACTTTTTCTCCGTCTGTTACTATGGTAGTAGGTCCCTTTAATAACAAAATTATATTATATTCTTTTGCAAATTTTCTTGCAATATTTATTTCGTCTTGTTTTAGATTTTCGATTTTTATTTTACTTAATCTTTCAAACTCTTTTAAATGTGGTGTAAGTATTATTTTGCATTTTGTATTTTTTAAAATATCCATATTCATTTTAGAAATAGTATTTAATCCGTCTGCATCTATTACTACAGGTATGTGATAATTATTCAAAATATATTCTAAAATCTTTTCGTATTCCTCGCTTTGTCCCCAGCCCATTCCTATCACAAGTGCTTTTAATTTAGACAAAGCTTCATCTATTTTTTCTTTTGAAAAAATCATTTTATCATCTCTGTCATCCATTGGAAAAATGGTTTGCTCTAATAAGTATGGTGCTACAGCTTTTGCAATTCCCTTTGGAATAATTAGCCTTACCACACCACATCCTGTCCTCAAAGCAGATACACTTAAATTTGCAAGTTTTATAGCTCCTGAATATTCTAAAGAACCTCCCATAATTCCAACATAGCCAAAATCTCCTTTGTTTGTATCACTTTGTCTTTTGAAAAATATGTTTCTTACATCTTTTGTTTCTATTTCATAAGTAAATTCATTTATTTTTACCATTTAAAATTCTTTCCTTCCTAAATATAAAACGAATTTATTTTTTCAAGTACTCTTCAAATTCCTCTTTTGGCATTGGTTTTGCATAATAATAACCTTGTATTATGTCACATCCTTTTTCTATAAGATAATCTTTTTGCTCCTTAGTTTCTACTCCCTCTGCTATACTAGTAAATTTTAATTCTTTTGTTATCATTAAAATATAATCTACAATATTCTTTTTGTTTTTTCCAATTCTATCTACAAAAGATTTATCTATTTTTAGTATGTCTGCTGGCATATCTTGCAAAGCACTTAAAGAAGAATAGCCAGTTCCAAAATCATCTATAGAAATTAAAAATCCTAATTTTTTCATTTTATTCATAATTTCTATAATATCAATTCCTGCTTCTACAGTAGCGCTTTCTGTAATTTCTAAATCTATTTTATTTGTATTTACTCCATATTTTGCGGCTATCATCATGTATTTTTCTAAAAATTGTTCATCTAGAAAATGTTCTCTTGACACATTAACTGAAATAACAGGCTCTTTACCATATATTTCTTTCCACCTCTTCATGTCACTACATACTTGTTCAAAAATGTATATGTCTAGTTTTAAAATAAATTTATTTTTTTCAAATAATGGTATAAACTCGCTTGGAGGAATCATTTTTCCATTGTGTTCCCACCTTACTAAAGCTTCTGCACCATATAGAGTTTCTCCTTTAGCATTTATCTTAGGCTGATAATATACTATAAATTCTTTATTTGCCAGAGCTACATTCATTTCATGTTCAATTTTGCTTTCTTTTTCTAATTCTTTTTCCAATTTTTCATCATATATATGGAACTTATCAAAAACATCTCCTTTTGATGCCGAATGTGCAATTATTGCTTTGTCCATTGCTTGTGATATGTTATTGTCATCTTTTTCTAAAGAATATACTCCCATATTAACAGAAAGATTATATACATTTCCTTGTACTTTTAAATTTTCTATTTTTTTAACTATTCTATTTAAAAGATTTTGAATTCTTTCTTTACATTCGAATAATGTAACAAAATAATCATTAGAATATCTACATATCAAACTTTCTTTTCCTAATATTTTTTTTAATTCTTCTCCAATTCCATATAGAATTGTATCTCCTGTTTTATATCCATAAGCTTTATTTATCATCTTAAATTTGTTTATATCTAGAACAATAATATATGTGTTTTCTTTATCTTCTTTTTCTATTTTTTCTTGGCCTTTTTTCCTAAAATAATAAATATTACCTTTTTTAGTAACCGGATCTATATATGCATATTCAAATAATTTCCTTTGTTTTTTATTATTTGATATCACAATATAAATACAAATAGATAGAATAATTACAATAACAATTATAGCTAATATAAATGTTATTAAAAGTGCTTTATTTGCTTCAAATGCAATAGCTTTTGCTGGAATGAAAGTGACGATTGCCCAATCATTCGCCCCTATAGGTTCATACACCATGTAGCATTCTCCATTAGAAGTTTGCAAAGTTCTTGTTCCTGATACTCCGTTTTTTATATTTTCTTCTATTTGATTTCGATTAGCCTCGAATCTCTCCTTTGACCTTCCCACAATCATTTGAGATATATTATCTGTTAAATTTCCTGTTTCTTTTTCAGTGTTTGCACTTACAACAATATTTCCTGAATTATTTACAATATAGCTAAAACCACTGCCTTCAAATACTTTGTTAGAAAAAATATCTTTATATGATTCTGTTTTTACAATCAAAAGAATCGCTATTTGCTTTTCCTCTAAATTGACTGCTTGTGAATATATTGTAATTTCTTCTCCGTCAATTTTGCTTATTTGATTTTCTATAACATGAACTTCTTTATTTTCAAAAAAGCTCTCTTTTTCTGCTGAATAATCTACTTCATAGGCGTCATTTGTAATAGTTTTTCCGTCCTCTTCCATAATAGCCATTCTAATAAATTTACTTGTAATATTACTTCTCTCATACATATCAAAAATTTTATCATTATCTATAATATTATTAGATAAAATTTCATTTGTAATAGATTGTAGAATTGCTTTTTGATCTGTTATTTCTGTTTTTAAGTTGCTGGCATCATTTTTAACAATAGTTTGTATGCTATTGTTGTTATTTGCTTCTATCCTGTTTAACATATATGTCATATATATTATTCCTATAGCTATTAAAACAAGAAAAATTATTATTATAATTGCAATTTGTTTTTTATTTTCTTTCAATCTGACCTCCACTTAAGCAAGTTAATTAATTTATTTATATAATATTGGTCTTGAAGAAACTTCTACTTGGCCTCGTGTACCATAAAAGCCAGAACCATTTAAGTCAATTATTGGTGCTAAGCCGTCAGAATTGTCACAGGAACCTCCGAGACTGTCTATATTCTCCATTATCAACAAGTTTTTCTGTAGTCCATTCTGACGCATTACCTGCCAAATCACAAATATTATTTATTGCATGTCTATTAGTTTCTTCAGTATCTGCACCAGTTTCAATTAGGACTGAATCTATATATTCACCTGCCTCCATTGTATCAATATAGTTAGAAGAATGATTAATTCCAGACATATTAAAGTAATAGTATCCTTTAAAAGAAAAGTGGGTTGCCCCCTCATTCCAGTTATAATTTCCATGTGCTCCCGAATCAAAATTTGACAGATCTGTTCCGGTATCTTGTATCCAATTTAAAGTAGTTGTTCTGGCATAACTATTCATCATTGCGCTTTGTACTTCTCCATTATACATACTTTCTAAGTTTGCCTTTGCTGTACTCCAATCTATATTAGTCCATGGAATTACTCTTGGAATGCAAACTGGTACTCCAGATATATTTTCTGCTGAATATCCAATTTCTAAAGTTGGGGCTTCACCGCTTTTTTGTCCTGGCATTCCCATTTCATATCTTCCCATGTAAAATCCACAATTTTGTGCTACACTATTTTTGAAATATGCAATACTCTTTTTATCATTAATGCTTCCTTCTTCTTCTTCCCAATTACTATATGTAATTCCATTTATCTCTCTTGTTAAGTTAGACAAAGTTATTGTAATTTCATTTGATTTTCCTACATTTCCACTACTATCTTGTCCTATAACATATGCAGTATATAGTGCACTTTGTACTGGTATCCATACAAATTCATTTCCTGAGCTATTATCTTTTATAACATATCCGGTATCTATTGTTCCTTCAGTATGAGAAAAACCACTTGGAATATATGGATCTTTATTTTGCATTTCTATGCTTGTAGTATACGATGTTTGTGTTTGAGTTGCTCTTAGTTCATCATTTATATATATTTCATAAGTCATCTGTGCATCATCTGGATTAGCAATATTTATTGTTAATGAATCATTGGTATGTGTTTCAGTTATATCAATCTTTAATGGTACTGATATATTTCCGCCTGCTGCCATTAATGCTTCATATTCTTTTTTTATGGCTCCCATTTTCTCGTTTTCGCTTGCTACCATATTTTCAGCTGATTCTTTAGTTTCTCTTGCTTGTGTTAATAATCCATTTTCTCCCCATACAGCATTTATTGTTACAGTAGCCAAGATTATTAATATTATTATTGTAATAACTAATACAACAAGTGTAATACCTCTTTCTTTTTTCATTTGCAAATCCTCCATTTATCTTTATTATTTATACATAGCTCTTATAAATTTTGTTGAACTGCTTTATGACATTTCTTTTAGCTTCATTATTTTATTTATGTACTCTTCTGCATCTTTTGTTCCTTCTTCATATAATGATTTTAATTTTTCTTTATCCTTTTCTAGTCTAGATACATTAACAGGATTCTTTGGTGCAATAACCATTATTCTTCCCTGTTTTTCTAAATCATTAATATGTTCTTTAAGTTTGTTATATCTTTCCGGCATTGTACATAGCTTTTCTA
>CALXZF010000001.1 GCA_944393165.1 uncultured Clostridia bacterium | reverse complement strand
ATGTCATTACATTTAATTCTGTATGATCTGATAATTCAATTTTTACACTGTTTACTTGAATATTTCCCGCTTTTACAGCAAGTCCTAATCCAAAAATGATTGCAATGCATATTATCAACATTTTTATAATCGATGCTCTTGCATTTTCTTTGTTTTTCATAAGAAATTAATCCTCCTCTAAACAACGTTTTTATTATAGCATGGATTTCCGATTTTGTCAAATTTTAGTCTCTATTTTGTTATCTTGTTCTCTCCAAGTATTACTATATATTTATGCGGCTTGTACTAAAAATATGTCTCTTTTAAAAAAATGCTGAAAATATTTTTTACTTTTGGTTTTATAATAATTTCTCAAGAGAAATAATCTGCTCAACAATTCTATAATATTCTTCAAAATTCTGTCCGCAGGGAATCATGATTCCTTTTTGATCCTGATTTCTGTTGTAATTTCTGTCGCGCTTTCTGTTGTAAGGATAGTAATAATCATTAATTTTATTTATTTCAATTCTTATTTTACCTATATTTAGTATCTTCTCTAATGGATTTTGATATATGGAAACTCTTTTAATTGAACTGTATTTTATATCTCTTTTGATTTTCCCTGAAATTCCATCTTTATATTCCATTCTTGTTCTATAAAATCTATATTCTAAATTTTTATATTGCTTTTTCTTTTCATACATTATTATAATAAAATAAACAATAACAATTACAACTACATATTTAATGGAGCTTGGATAAAAGTATGCTATTGCTACACCTCCTATATATGTTACCCAAAAAGCTGCAATGAAAAAGTGAAGTAAAATCGTATATAGTTTAATCCTTTTATCAAAAACTGGTTTTATATAATATTTTACAGTTAAATCTTCGTCTACCTTATCTTTTTTTATTCTCTCAATTTTTATATTATGTCCACAATAGCAACAAAAGTTAGAATCATCTTCTATTTCTCTTCCACATTTATAGCAAAACATACAATGCCCCCTATCATGCATAAACTATTTTTTTTACTGTTTCATATATTTTATCCGCTTCTTTAATATTACGCATAGTAACCACATTATCTCGTGATACTTCAGTTTTTGCTGTTAAAATAATATTTCCCATATTAAATCTTTTTTGATACTTTGTTTGTGTGTAAGTAATTGTTTTAATATCTTCATATTTTATTGGAAATTGAGCTAAATTTATTTCATAAATCATTTTATCATAATAAAATAAATAACTTGTATTTTTAAATATTTTTTTTACTTGGTAAATTAATGTAAAAATTATAACAAAAAATGCAATTATTGTAATTCCTATATACATAATTAGCTCTTTTTGAATTACAGAATTTGGTTTTGATTGCCTAGTTATACTTATAACTTCTTTTGCTACTACCGCATAAAGTAATGCTGTTAATATTAAAATAATTGGAAGCATTGAATATGCAACCTTAAAAGTCGGTTGAAGTTTTAATAAAACCTCATTTGTTCTATCCGCTGTATTTTTATTATTATTTAGTAATTCTATTCCACAATCTGAACAAAAAACAGCATCATCTGGTAATTTAGCACCACATTTTTTACAAAGCATAAACATTCTCCTTTTATTAAAAATATCTCATTATTTTTATTATACCTTTTTTGTTACTTTTTTTCAAACTTTAATATATATTGGATAGTGTCAAGTTTTTTCGGGGAAATCGATTTTTTTATTTTTGCCCCTCAAAATTGCTCTGTTAACTGACTTATACTACTTTTTTATATTCTAATAACTGTTTAAAGAATTTTCTTTGTTCGGTTGTTCCAAATTCCATTGCTGGTATTGTTCCTACTTTAAACTTTGCACTCTCTTTTATTTTTTCATTTGCTATATGCCTTATTTTCTCAATTTCCTTAAATTCTATAACCTTTCTTTTGTTTTGTACTACTTCTTTTATTTCATTTTTGTCTGCTCTTAATAATCTTAACCTACTTACATTATCCACATTTGTTACTTTCCATCCCATTGGTCTACTGCTTAATCTTGCTGAATACAAATGACTTATGTACCCTTCTGCACTACATCCGTGTAATTCTTTCTGATACTTATACAAATTACTTATTCCTTCTTTATTATTTAATATATACTCTAGTATTTTCTCTTTTCTCGCTCTTACATTTTATTCCATCTCTTCTGCTAATATCTCATATACTATCTCCTTCGTTTGTTCAAAGTCTAAAGCATAAAAACTCCTATATATTCTTCTTTTATATTCTGTTACTTCCTTTTTATTGTTTTTGGTTTCTTTTCCGACTATTCCATTTACTGCTTTCATTAAATGAATTTTTCTAACACATTCCTACTTTTAGGTAGCCATTCTAGTCCTGTTTTTATCCAATTTGCTCCATCTCCTAAGATGTATATGTTTTTTACTTTATCCA
The DNA here is from genome assembly GCA_944393165.1 of uncultured Clostridia bacterium. The sequence continues at coordinate 459 of CALXZF010000001.1, read as the reverse complement.
ATTCATATGTGTTTTCTATATATGTTAAAACTTCTTCCCACAAGTCATCTATTTTTCCCTTATATACTCCACCAAAGTGTTTCTTATTACATAGTTTTACCATTTTACCATTTTTTACCATACTATCATGTACTACTATTAACCTTGGCTCTTCTATTCCACCTTTTTGTAAATGCACATGGTCTTCATCTGCTATACAATATATATTATCCACCACTCTTTTGCTGGAACTTTTTTCTTCTTCTAAGTTTATATTTAATTCACTTAATTTATTCATTACCGTTTGTTTGGATATTTCCGCTTTATATGCTGCTACCTTTCCTGCCTTTTCATAATTTGTTTCTATTGCTTCTTCTATTAATTTTGTTTCCACATTTTCTAATAGCCTCTCATTTGGTGCTATTTTAAAATATTCGTCCAAAAGATATACTCTCTCATTATTTTCTTTATCTAAGTAAT